>DTSC01000248.1 GCA_012965625.1 Flavobacteriales bacterium
TATTGTTATGATTTTGTGAAAATCGCAAGTGGTACGGCTATGGCAAAACTATTTAATAATTTATTTGTTGATACCTTAGGCAGTGCCGTAGATTGCCAGATAACCAGCTATACTGGATCTCTAGATACAGTATCCAATATTCTTACGGATGATCCGGGAGTGGTCAACTTATCAGCTTATGATTACGGCCTGATGTCATCTTCAATAGCAATAGATGCTGGAACCGATCCGGGTTTTGTGGGGACTTATGCTCTTTTACCACAATATGAATATCTGCATACGGCAGATTTAACACTGCGTACCACTTCAGGAGCAGCAATAGATATAGGTGCGTATGAATACATCTTTCCCCCTTGTCCGACTCCAATCGCTGGATTTTCTTACTCTGCCAATGGCTTGAGTGTAGTGTTCAATGATTCAAGTATTGTAACAGGTAGCGCAACATATACTTGGGATTTTGGTGATGGCAGTGCTTTATCAAATCAGCAAAGCTATACTTATGGTGCATCAGGAACCTACAATGTATGCTTAGCAGTAACAGACAGTTGTGGCGCTGATACTATTTGCCAGGCTGTAATTGTTACAGATAGTATTTCCGGAATCTTTACCAATTCAGAAATACAAATTATAAATGTATACCCTAATCCTGTAGAAGATGTCTTGTATTTTAAAAGTGATATAAAAGCATCCCTTTTAATCCATATATATGATGCAATGGGAAGGCTAATTCAGATTTGCAATCTAGATGAATCGAAAAATAGCATTAGTGCTCAAAATATTTTGAAAGGCATTTATTTTTATAGAGGAATGGATAGAAATGGAACACAGGTTCTCAGTGGAAGCTTTGTTGTTTCAAGGTAAATGCAAAATAGGTTTGCGAATAATAAATTTTGTTCTTTATGTCATATAAACTACAAAGGGCAAGAAATAAAAATATATTTCTGTTCATTCTGTAGGATAGTACACTTTTGGCAATGGGAGAGATAGGTGAACTTAAAAGGTTTATCTATATCAAATTCTATATTATTTCTTGTCATTAATACAAAGGTGCGATCACAGTCTAAGTTGCCTTCAGGGGAATATCTGCGAATCCTGAATTCTTCTTCTGGTAAGTTGCTTGGTTTTGAAAGATGGAACCATGTTCCCGCACCTTCACCAGCCAACCATTGACAGTCTTTGGGGAAATCTGAGGGTAAGAATGGTGGATGTATTGTTCCGCTATGCGCATTCATTGTTTTATTGCTGAAATTGAGTATTCATTATGCTTTTGTTTGGAGAGGGAAAACAATAACTGAATGAATTGTCTTAGTACGCATCTTTTTTTAACCACACACCCTCCAGTAATTAAATAGGAATATGTAAAGCTATTTACCAATCGAATATTAGATAAGGATGTAGCTGAAATGGTATAGGGCACCCTAAGTAATATCTTTGTTAGCCAGTTTTTTGCGCATGTTCTTGCCAGCTGGGCCACAAAACGAGAGCAATTAGTGCCGTTTTGGATAAAAGGGCCATAGGGAATTGCCTCTTTTCCTTGCAGCTCTTTAGCTTTGAGAAATACTTTAGTGAAATCAATTTCAGCGTAAACAGATGCCAGCATTTTTCCAGTACCGTGAGTGGCATTGTTCTTTGACACCTCCTTAAGAATTTCTTCTATGTTTTTTATTTTTTCTTGATCAATAATTGCCTTAATATTAATGGTTAAGTCTGGATCGGTTATCTGGTCACGTACTCTGCCTGTTTGCCGAGGAGTATGATACCTTCCGAAATCAAAATAATGCAGACTGCCTGTTTTATGGTTTGCCAAAATAGCTGCTGAATGTCCAGCTTTATAATAATTGTCTTTAGAAATGCCTAACAATTTAGCAGGCAGGTCGTACCAGCTCCCTGGCTTCACAACCAAAGTTTCAGGCCATGCGAGCACTATTAAAGAGCCTGTTTTATACTTTACCGACAAGTTTTCTCTTTTTATCTGATTTGCTGTTTCTGCTTTTCTTCAGGATAATTTGGCCCTTATCCCTGATGACCTCCAAGATCTGGTCAATCTGATTGGCACTTATTTCATCATCTGATATTACACAGCGAAGTAGCATTTTATCATTTACCTGGGAGTAATTAAAGAGCATTTTTCCTTCCTCAAACAATTGTGTACGGATATTTTTATTTAGCTCATTTAATTCCTTTATTGGAATACCTGGTGGCTTATACTGAAAACAAACAATAGGGGTCTCTGGCTGACAGAATAGTTCAAAATCATCATTCTCATTTAATTTATGAACAAAGAGATCCGTTTTCTCCATTAAAATATCTATTCGTTTTTCAAAACCCTCTTGACCCTCATATTTCCAGGCAGTCCATAATTTTAATGCATCCACTCTTCTGCCACATTGCAAAGATTTTTGACCAAGATCAAATTCAGCTTCATTGTCATGAAATAAGTAAGATGCAGATATTGAGAAAGATTTTTCAAGATCATGCTTTCTTCTGGTCATTAACACTGCGCATACTATGGGTATGCCAAGCATCTTGTGAAGGTTCCATGAGACGGAGTCTGCATTGTTAATCCCTGATAATTTTGTAGAGTGTTTTTGGGAGAGAAGTAAAGAGCCTCCATAAACGGCATCGACATGATACCACATTTTGTTCCTCTTTGCTATTATTGTCAGAGTTTTAAGATCGTCAACAGCCCCGGATATGGTTAAGCCTGCAGTGCCAACTAGCATCAGCGGAATTCTATTTTTTTTCTTTTCCTTCTTAATAGCATTTTCTAAAGCCGGGATCTTCATTTTTCCTCGGTGATCACTTTGTACTTTAACAATACTATCTTCCCCAAAACCCAATATCCTGCCGTTTTTTGAAAAAGAATAGTGCGATTGATCTGAAACAAAGATGCTCAATTCAGGGAGGTGTTTTATGCCAAGCTTTTTTGAATCAGGGTACCTGCTATCTCTTGCCATTACCATTGCCATCATGTTTGAGATGCTGCCTCCTGGGGTGAAAATTCCATCGGTTTCCTTGTCATTTTTCCAGATATATTTGCCAAGTTCTGCCACACATTCTTTTTCTATCAATGTCATTAGTGGAGCCACTTCATAAGTATACATAGAGGTGTTGAGTATTGAAGTGATAATATCGCCTGTAAGAGCAGCCAATTGTTGGCTGCCATACATCTGGTTCATAAAAAAGGGATGGTTGGTGTTTACGCTGTATTCTATGATCTTTCGTAAGTAATTAATGAATGTGGTTTTATCAGCACCTTTCTCCTCAATGGAAATTTTAAAGGCCTCTTTAAGTTGTGCAGGTGAGAGATTTTGTCTTAAATTTCTTTCAGAACAGCTATTTTCCAGATAATCTAGAGCAATAGAAAATGTTTCTTTTAATAATTGCAGGTTCTTATGCTTGTCCATTATTTTAATATTTCTCCTAGCCTTCTTTATATAATAAAAAATCCTTTAAGATGGGAATGCGGTTTGATTAAGATGCCAGCCAAATCGGCTTATTAGCCTAGTATACTTTTATTCCCTTGGATCAGAAAGCCTCCTCTTTTTTAGCCTTTTTTCTCCATCTTCACAAGGGCGACGTCACATCTGCCACATGAACCAGGCTTTTTCTTGCTCTTATGGCATTTTGGGCAATAATATAAGCCATCCTTGATAAGTGGCATCTGGTCATTGGGGCACTTTCTAGCTTTGTCCCCGCAATAGTCCTGTTTAACACAACAATATTGTATTTTAGTCTGCTTCTGTTCTTCTTTTTTTACGTCCTGTGAGTAGCTAAGGCAGCATGAGAAGAAAAAGAGTGAAAAAAATACTACTTTCATAATTTATAAGATTCAATTGATTATAAAGAGGGTTAATTGTCTAAAATCAATACGTTTATGAATAAAATTACTACAATTTGCTTTAATTAAGATTAATATTTTATAGTCGTTAAAGATACTTAAAATATAGAAATTTAAAATAAATTCGCACTATATACACTTATATGGTTTCATATATTATGCCAAATTGGGTATTAACACTATACTTGGTTGCGCTTGTTGGCGTTTTTTCTTTGCCACATAAATCACTGCAGGCACAGAATGATCTGGATACAGCAAAAGCAAATTTGCTATTACATCTGTCTGAAGAGTATTGGTATATTTTTCCAGATTCTTCAATTTTTCTTTCAGGAGAAGCAATTAGTTTAATTGACACAACACAGCATAAGAAGCTTCTTTCTCACGCCTATTCATGCTATGGTACGTCCTATTATCTAAAAGGTAATTATGCCCTTTCTCTTGATTATTACTTCAAGGCATTGCATCTTGATGAGGAGATGAAAGATAGCAGTTTTGCAGCTGCTACCCTGAGTAATATTGGGAATGTTTATATGGTTCAGGGGGAATACGCTGAAGCAGATGAATTCTTCACATCTGCTCTTTATATTAAAAACCTGCTGAAAGACCATAAAGGTATAGGGCATACTGTTTTAAGCATTGCCAACCTTAATTCTTTGAATGGAAATTATAATGCTGCCCTTGAGAATGCGCTTAAAGCATTGGTAATTTTTGATTCGTTGCATGACCGAGAGGCCTTAGTGACGGTTTATGTTACGCTTGGTGGTATAAACAACAATTTAAACAATCCTGAAAAGGCATTACATTATTATGATTTTGCTTTAGTGATTTCTAGAGAAAGTAAAGATTACCAGAATGAATGTATTATTTTATTAAATATTGGTAATGTTTATTCATACCTAGGTGACTCCAAAGAAGCTATCATATATTTTGAGAATGCCTTGATTGCTGCTCAAGAGATAGATTTTCTTGCTGGGCTTAGCAACTCATTTGAAAAATTAAATCTAGAATATGAAATACTTCATATGCCTGAGGAGGCATTAATGTATTATAAGCTCTTTGTCACAATACGGGATTCCCTCATGCGGAAAGAAAATGTCGGGGCTCTGCTTAAAAAAAGCCTTGAATACAAATTTGAAAAAGAGCGTGAGCTAAGTGCTTTAGTAGAAAATGAGAAGAGGAAGAGGCAAAATCTAATCATAATCGTCATTCTGGCTTTATTGTGTGGATCCTTGTTTATAGTCTTGCTGGTTTATCGTTTATATAGGGAAAAAAATAAAGCTAACTTATTATTAGAGTATAAAAATTCACTAATTAATATACAGCACAAAGAAATCAGGGATAGTATTAATTATGCTGAACGCATACAATCAGCAAAACTTCCTCCCAAGGAAGAATTAAAGGGCATTTTCCCACAAAGCTTAATTTTATTCTTGCCTAAGGATATTGTGAGTGGGGATTTCTATTATTTTGAAAAGAAACATGAGCGAATATTTATAGCAGCTGCCGATTGTACAGGCCATGGAGTTCCAGGGGCTTTTATGAGCTTGATTTGCAATGAGCATTTAACAATTGCAGTACATGAGTTTAGCGATCCTGGCGAAATTTTGACCCATATAAATAAAGGGATCAAGTCTTCTCTGCGTCAAACAGATAGCATTGAATCCACAAAAGATGGGATGGACATTGCCCTTTGTTCGATTAATTTGGAAAAACGGATTGTAGATTTTGCAGGAGCATTTAATCCGTTATGGATTATTCGAAAAGGAGGAATAGAGGTTGAGGTAATTGGAGCTAATAGAAGAAGTATTGGTGGGTTTACCAATGATGAACAGAATTTTGATTCTCATACTATACAATTACATGAAGGCGATACCATTTATATTTTCTCTGATGGTTTTGCTGATCAAGATGGTGGACCAAAAGGAAAAAGGCTGATGAACAAGAATTTTAAAAAAGAGCTCATTAAGATCCAGAAAAACCCAATGCATGAACAGGAAACGTATCTAAAAGACTTTATAATAAATTGGCGTGGGGAAAGAGAACAGATTGATGATATTATTGTAATAGGAATAAGGTTGTGATCATGGTCAGATAAGAGCTGTTGTGCATGTTGCTTCTTGTTATAATAATACATGTTTACTTAAAGCTTGAGCAAGTTTCTGTATAGCTTCCTTCCTGGGTAAAAAATTAGGTGGTCCTGTTGGGTTGTTGTTTGCATCAGTTATATAGATCTTTTGGCTGTCTTTATCCCTTAAAATATCTAATTCGCTAAAATCCAACATCATCTTCTTGCAAAATAAGACGATCTTTTCCTGTTCTTCAGAGGTCAAGGCTTTATCTGTATCAACTCTTTCTGCCTTTAGAAGCTTACATCCAAATCTGTCATTAATTGGTTTATATTTATAATAAACGAAGGGGATATGACTTTTCATTACAGGCACTCTCATTTCAATACTTGTATTATTATCGTAAGCATTATTGATGAGTCTTTGATATATAAATTCATCATTTATGGAACTAATAGGTTTGTCAAAGATAACGCCATCATGTGTGGCATTTTGGTTGCTCTTTTTAATAAATTTTCCTTCATAACTCAACGGATCAACCAATGAGGAATATTGAAAAACTTCTGAAAATACTTTGTCAACCATTTTCTTGCTTATGTCAATACTGCCTTTATTTATTATCAAATGATTTCTGGAAAGTTCTTCTAATGTTTCACTGCTATTGCCAGAGTCAATTGTGGTGTCGAAACACTTAATTCCATATTGAAACGGCAGGTTTGGATTATTGGTAATATTAAAATCAAGGGATTTAAATATTTGATGTAACAGATTCATCCTTTTTGGATATTCTGGATAGAATAGGACAGTCTTGTTTTTCCGATTATTTTTATAATATAATCTCCAGGATCTTATAATGTATTTAATGTCTTTATAAATCCATTTCCAATATGGCTTATTATAATATTTGTTAATAATATAAAAATTATGTTTTCGCATAGTTGTAATTATTGGTTTTTTAAATTCCTGATTGTTTTTGCTTTCATATTATTCTATTTTTTGCAAACTTATATTAAGCTAACAGGTCGTGTTATAAGGTATAGATGAAAGAAACAATAATCATATCCTGATACCAAATACACATACATCATCTATTTGCATATCTCCCCCTTTCCAATTGTTAAAAGAGCGGTAAAAAGATTTTTTTTGTTGATCCATAGGCTGGTCTTTACAGCTAGTAATCAGTTTATTAAATTTATCAAAACCGAACATTTTTTCATCCTTGCCTCCAAATTGTTCTACAAAACCATCAGAAGTCATATACAGGGTGTCCCCATTTTGCATATCAATTGTCTTGGTGGTAAATGGTTTTTTTCTGCCAAAGAAAAAACCAATGGGGTAGGGGTCTCCTTTAACACGTATCACTTTCCCTTTACGCTCTATGTATAAGGACTGCCCTGCACTAGCAAATTGTAAGGATTTCTGCTTATTGTCAAGCAATACCAATGTCATGTCCAAACCATCTAACGCTTCTATTTTTCCCCTATCCTGCTTTAAGGCTTTTATGATTTGAATACTCAATTTTTCTAAAACTTCATTGACTGAAATAATGCCTTTTTCGATTATGATCTCGTTAAGTAAAGAGGTAGTAATCATGCTCATAAAAGCCCCTGGAACTCCATGGCCCGTGCAGTCACAAACTGCCACCATAATTTGATCTTTGTTGATTTTATGAGCCCAATAAAAGTCTCCACTTACAATGTCTTTCGGTTGATAATAGATAAAGTATTCTTTTAAAATGCTATCCAGGTACTCTTTTGATGTAAGACTTGCTTCCTGAATGCGTCTAGCATAGTTGATGCTTCCGCTGATATATCTGTTCTTCTGCTCAATGATCCCTTTTTGTCTTTTAGTCTTTTTGAAACGGCTGTAGATGATAGAAGAAAATATAAGGACCATAGCCAAAATAGCTATAGTACCATAGGAGAATAATTCTTGTCTTTTTTCTTTTTCTTCGGCCACTGCCATTTCTTCCCGATGCTTGGCCTTTGCCAAGGCTTGCTGTTTCTGGTGTATGGCATTATCGAGCACCTTCTCCTTTTCGTATTTATATTTGTATTCTTGCTGTAAAAGAGCTCGTGTATTCTTCTCATTGAGTATGCTGTCACGCATTACCAAGTAAAGCTCGTGCATCTCCAGAGCCTTTTTATGGTTTCCTGTGGTTTTGTATATTTCAAATAAAACAATTGAGGCATCCTTTATCTTAATTACTGCTCCTGCTTCCTTGGCCAGTTTGAGGGCTTTTAAAACCGTTGTCATTGCTTTAGCAGAATTGCCCTGGTGGTGGTAGATAGTTCCAATTTCAATCAAGGAGTTTGCTGTATTTTTCTTGTCCATTAATTCTTTATTTATATTTAAGCTTCGCATGAAATATTTCAAGGCCTGTGGGAAGTCTTTCTTGATGTAATAGATACCTCCAATCCCAATCAAGGATTTTGCTATTCCTGCTTTATATTGTATTTCCTCATTGATCTTCAAACTTTGAGTATAATGCTCCATAGCTTTATTGATATGCCCCTGCTCTTTATAAATCATTCCAATATTGTACAGCGTACTTGCTATCCCCATTTCATTGCCAATTTGTTTGTGTACATTTAAACTTCGGTTGTAACAATCCAGCGCTAAATTGTACTCTTCTTGATCAAAATAGGCCTCTGCCATTTTGTTTAGAGAATGTGCCATGCCCTTTTTGTCTCCCATCTCTTCCTTTATTTTTAAACTGATCGTGTATTGCTCCATGGCTTTGGGGTAATCGCCCTGTCCAATGTAAATAATCCCTATATTATTTAATGTTTTTGCCATGCTCTTTTTGTCTCCAGTCTTTTTATTTATTGCCAGGCTTCGGTTGTAATAATCCATGGCCTTGGCTAGATCACCATTTCCTTCATACAAAAGGCCCATATTGTTAAAAATGATTGCTATGCTATGCTGATCATTTAAGTCTTTATATATTTTCATTATTTGGATATAATACTCCAGGGCCTTTTGTGTATTTCCTTGAACATCATATATTTTCGCCATATTGCCCAGGGTAGCCGCCATGCCCTTTTTGTTGCCCATTTCTTCTTTTATTGTCAAGCTGCGATTATAATAATCCATCGCTTTTGGGTAATTGCCTGTTTCTTTATAAATAAGGCCCATATTGTTCAGGGTCTTCGCAATACCCTTCATATTTTTACTTTCTTTATATATTTTCAAACTGCGGTTGTAATGCTCAATTGCAGCTGGATAGTTGCTCCGAATATGAAAAGAAATGCCTTGCGTAATCATGGCTAAAGCCATTTGATTTTTCAGGCCCTTCTCTTTTGCCAGCATATATTCCAACTGAGCAAAGTAGAAGGCACTATCAGGCTGGGAGAATAGATAACCATCCCAGGCTATCTTATGCATTGCCTTAAGTCGCATGGAATCTGGTTGATCTTTGTCGTTCCATACCTTCCATAGGGAGTCTGGATTAAAAGCTGTGGTTATTGTAAGCCAGCAGCATAGTGTGAATATGAGGATAAGATATTTCTTCATTTTACTAAAGTAATGAAAAACCCAGTTCAAACTATCTATGCAATATGTTATACACCTGCTCAGTATTATTTTTCCATGCTGACATGGTCTAATTAAATAAAGTTTTAACTTTTTTTATATCTGGGGAACATAAAAATAGTAAAAGTTTATTTGCAAAATTCAATTACAATGCCCTAATTTTGCTGCCGAAATAAACGAAATGAATTTATTACATACCATTATCCCTCAAATTATTATTATCGTGGAGAAACCACAGTAAGCGGGAGCGGTATATCTATAACAGACAACGAAAAGCCTTCCCAAAACTGGGAAGGCTTTTTTGTTTTAGAACAGATTGAAATGCGAAACATACTGAACATAATTATTGTGATTATTATTTCACCACCTTGGTGAGGAAGGATCCTATTGTATTAATTCGAAAGCCTTTCTTCTACCTAGAAAGGCTTTTTTTAACCCCTAAATTTAAAAACCATGTATTACAAAGAAAATTCACTTATATATCTGGACGGTGC
>DTSC01000249.1 GCA_012965625.1 Flavobacteriales bacterium
CAGATAATGATTTTCCCCAGTAATCCTTTTGAGCTAAAAAGGGAATCCCTGCTGACAAAATCTTCAATAACTGAATGCTGCTTGATGCCTATTCCAAATTTTGATGCCAGGGCAAAAAACCCTGCAAATGCAATAATGTTCAGTCCTCCCAGTTTTATTAAAGCCATTATTATAAAATGACCCTTTGTTGTAAAATAGGTAGCTGTATCTACCACAATCAAGCCCGTAACACAAGAAGCGCTAGTAGAGGTAAATAAGGCATCAATAAAGGATATGTTACCAGGGATGGTTGTCATTTCCGGAAGCATTAATAATCCTGTGCCAATTCCAATTATTATTACAAAAGAAAGGACGAACATTAAAGCTGGGTTTAACTTTAGCCTGGGTAATATTGCAGTCCTCTTCACAAGTTCAAATGCTACAATTAGCAGTATGTACAATTGGATAAAAAGAAAATAAAAGTGACTGAGTGAATACAAGCCAAGCTGTTCAAATATTTTCTTCTCCAGGGTAGTGCCAAAGAAAATGTCTCCAATTCCATCTATCAGCAACAGGTTCATTAGAATACTCTCAAACCAGTTCTCCCTTATAAACTTCAGGGATTTATAGGAGTAAAATACCCTGATAAAATATCGAAGCACATAAAAGGCAAGGCTGCTTTTTATAATCAGCAGCAAATATTCTTTCATTTCTGAAGAAATTGGAAAGCCGTAATAGTAAATAAGAATGGAAATTGCAGTAATTGAAACCAAAAAGCTCAAAATTTGCAAGGTGCCCAGCACACTAGTCCTACTGTCGTAAATAGCCAGATTTAATTTTTCTCTTAGCTTATTTAACATATTATTATGAAATGGATTCTTTCTGCAATTTAAATTTCGTCAATCCTCATTAACCTTTGGTTAAAAGGGCCTTCGCCTCATTCAAAAGCTGGTTTTTGGCAATTGGTACTACGCCCACCTTTTCACAAACAATTCCTCCTGCTAAATTGGAAAGTCCAGCAATAATCTTAGGTTCCATTTCCATAGCAAGGCAAAGAGCGGCAACAGAGATAACGGTATCACCTGCACCTGATACGTCCGCAATATCCCTAATGTGAGCAGGAATTATTTCTTTGCCATTTCCATGACTTATGAAAACACCTAATTCAGAAAGGGTAAGCAGAACCATTTTTATATTGAGGTCAGCTTTTAGCTTTGAAACAAGTTCATCAAGTTCATCTGTTTTATCAGGGGCAATACTCACTTTCATTCCTTCCTGGATCTCCCTTAGGTTGGGCTTAAATAATGATGCACCCTGATAAGCTAAAAAGTTCTTTTTCTTTGGGTCAACTGTAGTTGGGATCCCCTTTTTGTTTGCAATTTGAATCACCTCTTCAATTAAACTTTTTGTGATCAAGCCCTTATCATAATCCTCAAAAATTATTACATCAATTTTTCCATTTTCTATTTCCTCATTGATGCATTTTAATAAACTTGTTTCTTCCTTATTGTTAATGGGAGTTATAATTTCTTCATCTACTCTAAGAATTTGATTGCTTCCGCTAAGAATTCTTGTTTTTACTGTAGTTGCTCTGGAATCGCTGTAAATGATTCCTTTATTAGATAACCTTTGTTTGTTTAATAAGTCCTGAAATATTTTTCCATAGTTATCCTTTCCAATTACAGCATAAATAATTGGATTAGCTCCAAGTGCCTGTACATTTAGGGCAACATTTCCAGCTCCGCCCAGTCGGTTTTCTTTTTTATCGATAGCTACAATTGGTACTGGGGCTTCTGGTGAAATCCTGTCAACATGTCCCCACATATAGGAGTCAATCATTACGTCCCCTATTACCATGACGTTTAGATTATCGAATCCCTGGAATAGTTTATCAAAATCTGCTTCTCCCATTTTAGTTATTTCAACTTTTCCAATGCAACCTTGATTCTTGCAATCGCCTCTTTGAGGGTTTCTTCTGAGCACGCATATGAAATTCTGATATGGTTTGGTTCTCCAAAGGCCTCTCCTGTTACTATTGCTACATTTGCTTCTTTCAGCAAGAACATGGCTAAATCGCCTGCACTTTTAATTTCTTCACCTTCATAATTCTTGCCAAAGTAGAAAGATATATTTGGAAATACATAGAATGCGCCTGGAGGGGTATTGCTTGTTACCCCAGGAATCTCGTTTAGCAAATCTAAAAGTAGGTCTCTCCTTTTATGGAAAATCTGACACATTTCCTCTGTACTTTTTGGCGGCATCAGTATTGCCGTTTCAGCAGCTTTTTGGGAAATTGTTGAGGCTCCTGATGTAAATTGACCCTGGATTTTGATACATGCTTTTACAATCCATTCGGGAGCGCCAATATAACCAATCCTCCATCCTGTCATGGCAAATCCTTTAGAAACACCATTTACCGTAATTACCTGCTCTTTAATAAAGTCAAATTCAGCAATACTTACATGTTTGCCTTCATAAATAATATGCTCATAAATCTCATCAGAAATAATATAAACATCATTATGTTCAGCAACAACCTGGGCAATCTCCCTAAGTTCGTCTTTAGAATAAATTGTCCCTGTAGGGTTGCATGGAGAACTAAAAATGATCAACCTGGTTTTGTCTGTTATGGCATTTTTGACTTGCTCGGCAGAGATTTTAAAGTCATTTTCTATACTAGAAGAAATGGTGATTGGTGTTCCTTCAGCAAGCTTGATCATTTCCAGGTAGCTAACCCAATAAGGGGCAGGAAGCAGTACCTCGTCCCCAGGGTTAACAAGGGAAAGAATTACATTGGCGATAGATTGTTTAGCTCCAGTGGAAACCACTATATGGTCTGGTGGGTATTCCAAATTGTTATCTCTTTGGAATTTTTTGGATATCGCATCTCTTAGTTCCGGGAAGCCAGGTACAGGGGAGTAATGCGTGATGTTATCATCTATAGCTGCTTTAGCAGCATTTTTTATTACCTCTGGCGTATCAAAGTCAGGCTCACCGATACTTAAATTGATAACATCAACACCCTTTGCGGAGAGTTCCCGGCTCTTCCTGGTCATTGCAAGTGTCTGTGATTCAGACAGCCTGTTTAATCTGTCAGATAAGGTTCCCATAATGGCACAAAGCTATAAAATATACATTACCTTTTCATCTTCAAATTGATAAGAAATACAAATAATAAAGAAAGGATTTAAACTATTGTTTGAGTTTATTAAAGATGTCCCAGGCTGGCAGGACTATTCCTAAAGCCTCTAGAATTTACTATCTTTGTTAAACTATAATTAACCTGAATAATCTGGTATTTTTCTTTTGGGCCATGTGCTGAATTGTTATGGATATATTTTTTGATATCTTGAAATTAATACTACCAGCAATAATCGTATTCCTCACTGCATTTTTTACCATTAAGAAGTTTCTGGACAATGAGCAGAAAAAGCGATTGGTTAATTTGCGTAAAGATGGCCAAACGGTTATTACTCCAATTCGCTTGCAGGCTTATGAACGAGTAACAATGTTCCTAGAGAGAATTTCCCCCCTTGCTTTGGTCAATTCTGTTAATAAACAGGGGATGAGCGCTAGAATGCTTCAGGCAGGGATGCTTTCAACAATAAGAGATGAATTTAACCACAATCTATCTCAGCAGGTGTACATGTCGAACGAAGCATGGTTACTAGTGAAGAAATCTAAAGAGGAGATGATTAAAATGATCAACGTTACTTTGTACAAAGTAGGTGATAGTGCTTCAGGATCTGATCTTAGTAAAGTCATATTACAGATTGCGATGAAAATGGATAAATTACCCACAGAGATAGCAATTGATTTTCTAAAAGCCGAGCTGAGAAAATTATTTTAATGTGGGTTTTTGGATGATTCAAGAATAAATTAATGGGAGAATCAAAAACAAGAAAAAAAGTTTTTAAAACCAGTTCTGGTATTGAAATAGAAAGGACCTACCATGGGCCAAAAGATCCTGATGAAAAGCCGGGCGAGTACCCCTTTACAAGAGGGGTGCAGAAGGAAATGTATCGTACACGCTTGTGGACCATGCGTCAGTATGCCGGTTTTTCAACTGCTGTGGAATCAAACAAAAGATATCATTATTTGTTGAAGAATGGAACTACCGGTTTGTCGGTTGCTTTTGACCTTCCTACTCAAATGGGCTATGACTCTGATCATGACTTGGCAGAGGGTGAAGTTGGCAAGTCAGGCGTTGCTATTGATTCTCTGAGAGATATGGAGATTTTATTTGATGGAATTGATCTCAGGAAAATAACAACTTCTATGACCATAAATTCCACAGCGGTTATTTTACTTTGCATGTATATAGCTCTGGCTAAAAAACAGGGTGTGGATCTAAGTAAAATCTCAGGAACTATTCAAAACGATTTATTAAAAGAATATGCTGCCAGAGGTACGTATATATATCCTCCAAAAGCATCTATGCGAATTATTACAGATGTTTTTGAATATTGTAGCAAGGAAATTCCAAAGTGGAACACAATTTCAATTTCAGGATATCATATAAGGGAAGCCGGTGCAACTGCAGTCCAAGAGTTGGCCTTCACGCTTGCCAACGGAAAGGAGTATGTAAAAGCAGCTATTGATAAAGGACTAGATATAAATGTTTTTGCACGACGCTTGTCTTTCTTCTTTAATTCTCACAATAACCTTTTTGAAGAAGTGGCGAAATTTCGTGCCGCCAGGAGAATGTGGGCTCAGATTACTAAAGACTTGGGTGCAACAGATCCAAAGGCACAGATGTTAAGGTTTCATTCCCAAACAGGAGGTTCAACGCTAACAGCACAACAGCCCAAGAATAACATCAGTAGGGTTACTTTGCAAGCCCTGGCTGCCGTATTAGGTGGAACACAATCTCTGCATACAAATGGTTATGATGAAGCATTGTCCCTACCTACAGAGGAAGCTGCCAGGGTTGCACTTAGAACTCAGCAGATTATTGCCTATGAGAGTGGTGTTACAGATACAGTTGACCCTTTGGCAGGTTCACATTTTGTAGAAACGCTTACAAACCAAGTTGAAGAAGAAGCCTGGACCTATATCCATAAAATTGATGCAATGGGTGGTGCAGTGGCTGCAATTGAAGAAGGGTATATGCAGAAAGAAATTGCGAATTCTGCTTATTTATACCAAGAAGCATTAGAGTCTGAAGAAGAAATTCTGGTTGGGGTAAACAAGTTTGCTGTTGAAGAAACGGAGGAACAAGAAATCTTGTCTGTTAAGGATTCCATTAGGAAAGTGCAGATAGATAATATTAATATACTTAAAGAAGAACGAGACGATAAGAAGGTGAAATCCAGTTTAAAGGCTATTGAAAACGCAGCTAGATCCAATATTAATTTGGTGCCAATAATCCTTGAAGCAGTAGAGGATTATGCAACTCTGGGCGAGATTTCAGATGAGTTGAGAAATGTTTTCGGTGAATATTGAGAAAAAGAAGGTTTTTTTATTCTATTTATTGCTTGTTGATCCCTTTACTATTTTTTGAGTAACAGGCCCACTTTCTTTAAAAAACACCCTGATAAAATATAGGCCATCCTTGTATTGATTTAAATCAATTTCGTGCATTTTCCTAAAACTCTTTACAAGGATCCCATTGCAAGACATTACTTCTATTTTTGAAATATCCAGGTCAATATTATTGCTATTTGTCAACAAAACTCTTCCGTTGGTTGGATTGGGATATAGGGTGATTTGTAATTTTTTATTGAGTTCAGATACAAATACACTTGTATCAGTTTGGCTGGTATCAGTTGGATTTATAGAATCCTCATAGCATTTTGTGTATTCACCTAAGCTGTAATTTTCTTCTGCTTCAATTGTATAAGAACTTATTGTATTGGGGAGGCCAATAGGAGGCCAAGGAGGATTGTTTTGGTAATACGCAGGAATCAATCCAAGATATAATGAGCTGTCATATAATATATTTGTTCCTGAAGGGATTACTGTTCCTAGCTTATTGTTTCCATATTCAAAGTGATTGGACCCCGACAAGATATAGTTACCCATTAATAAGCCATTGTTCGTGATCTCATTGCCAATAAAGTTTTGACCATCAGACGCGGGGTTGTTATTCATAAAAATTCCATACAACTCAGCACGGTTTCGGAAAAAAGTATTGTTTGGACCATTAATCCCATGCGAATCATCAATAACAATGTGTTGGACTGTATTTCCTTCAAATAAATTAGCGTAAGGATAGTTACCGTGAAGGACTATGTCGCCTGCAGAGTTAGCCGGTAAAAAAACATCTGTCCAATATGGATTAATAGAGTAGTTGTATGAAAAATTATTCCCATTTGCCCCACCTTGTAAGATCATGGAGTGCCTAAGGGTATTAAATTGGTTTTCTGTAATAAGACATTCCCCTGATCCAAAATGAACCATGACACCATATGCTTTGCCTCCATTTCCATAATTAAAGGCTTCATGGAAGTAGCAACCGGAGATCTCGATATTTGTGCTAGAACTAATTTCGACATGTGCGTAATTGCAACGGTAACTTTCAATGCATTTAACCCAGCAGTTACTAACATTGTTCATGAAGATATTGCTTTTCTGTCCTGTGGTCGTATCCAAGCGTTCTATCTTTAAATTTTCTATACCCATATTACTTTTCAGATCTAGTTTAACCATTTTAACATTTTTGCTTACAGAAAATTCTCTTCTGAAAGGACTTGAAAAGAAAACGGTATTATTTTGGATATCGGCTATCTCCATAATTTGACCAGAATAATTTAAAGCCCAAGTTGAAGTTATGAATGAGGAATCGTTTTCAACAATCCTAATATAATCCCCAATCTGCAAGGTGTTTGTTCCATTGGTTTGTGCCCTAGTACTATCCTTTAATAAATCAGCAAGTATTTCTATAGTATCAAGAGGAGTCCCTCCCTCAAAATAGATGAGGTGTTTTTCATCATTCAGGTTGAAAAGGAGTGTAGTGTTGGCAAATCCTTCACCATATAATATAAGGTTCTCTTTAAGGTATATGGGTGAAGAGAAAAGATAAATGCCACTTGCAAAAAATACGGTAGTTGAGTTTCCTGTAGCGGAGTCTATTATGGCACTTATCAATGAGTCATTTATGGTGATTCCATCGCCTATTCCTCCAGCATTATGGAAGTTAATTGTGTCAGAAGAAGTAAAGGGCACGTTTGTTAAGCCAGCTAATTGCCAATTAGTTGAACGATTGGTGGGTAATGTTTGACTAAATACAGCTAAAGAGCAAGCCAAGAAAATGAAAAATAATTTTAGTCTCATAGTAGATTTCTATTAAGAGACTATACGGAAGAAAAGTGATTCCGTTTCATCTAAATATAACGGAAGGCTTAGTTGATATCAACTCCGTAGTCCAAATACTTTGGAGGCATTTTGTTCTTGTCGCTTTCGCTTTTTAGGTAATAATCAAACCAAGCAAAGGTGCGAAGGTTATAATCCAGTCGTGCCGGGTTTTTTCTGTTGCCATGACCTTCTCCAGGATACCATACTAACCTAACAGGAGCTTTGCTGTGCAATTTCAATGCCCTGTATAATTCAAGTGATTGAGACGGGTGAACCCTTGGGTCTTCCTTGCCATGAAGAATTAATGTAGCCGTTTTACTTTGTGATACATATTTGACAGGACTTCTATCGTAAACCAATTCATAATTCTCATGGGTCCAGAAGTTCCAGTGTGAATAATATGATTCATATGGGATGTCTGTTGTGAATCGCTTTGAAATATGATTACTAATTCCGACAAATGAGACAGCACAAGCAAACCTGTCTGTGTGTTTGGTAGCAGCCCATCCAGAGAAATAACCACCGTATGAACCACCTCCTATACCAACCCTCGCTTTATCCACCATGCCTTCACTTATCAGATAATCAATACCATCAAGTACATCATTAAATTCTTCATCACCCATATCTCCCTGGTCCATTTTGGAATAAGCCACACCCCTTCCTGAACTTCCTCGGTAATTGGGCATATACACAAAATAGCCTTTTCCCGCTGCAACCTGACCCCACATGCTATAGTATGTGGACCAGCCATTCTTTACACAAGCTTCTGGGCCGCCATGTATATAGTTGATTAAAGGATATGTTTCGCCTTTTCGGTATCCCACAGGATAAATCAGAACACCCTCGATAGTGAGACCATCTCGTGATTTATATGATAATTTAACTTGTTTTCCAAGCTTCCTTTCTGTAACCCAGGGATTGATACTTGTCCGTTTTTGAAGCTTTTTATCTGAGAGATCCATTGTATATAGCTCCCCAGGATTGCTGGGAGTACTTCCATTTAAAGCTAATATACCCTGAACTAATTTGAATCCCTTGAAAATGATGTTGCCAGCTTCAATGAGTTTTTCTTTTTCATCCCTTTCAATTTTTTGCATTGTCAAAGTGTTATCTACACTTTCATCTGCTGAATAGATAATGGTTTTGGCATCTTTCCATCCTATGTCTGTTACTGAACCTTCAAAGTCTTTTGAGTAATTAATCAGCTGTGTAAAATCTTTTTTGTTAGGCACTTTGGATATATATAAACTGCCATTCACAGGGTCATTAATATCCACACCCGAAATAAATGCCAAGTGTTTACCATCAGGTGCCCAAGCCATTTTTCCTAGTTTACCTGGGTTGTTTACTAAAAGAGTTACTTCTCTGGTTTCAGGGTTAATAATCTGTATTCTTTTGAACATATATGAGTAGTCAATTAGATTTTTTTCAGAAACCTGAACTGCGATCAAGGTCCCTTCCGGATTCCATTCCATGCTTTGAGCTGCAACGCCATTGGTAAGCAAGGAAATTGCAGAGGATTTAAGGTCGTGTAGATATAGATTCTTTTGAGGGATCTCTTCTTCATAAATTTCTGCATTGAACCCTTTCTTTTTTAATATATTTCTTGACGTATCTTTCACGGTAGATATATAAGCTATAGAACTATTATTTGGATTCCATTTATAGCTGGAGATAGAAGCCTGGGCATTTGTAATTTGTATAGCTGAATCTGTTTCAAGATCAAATTTATATACCTGAGTTGTTTTTGACTTAAACCATTTCGCCAGGAAGGTGATGCTTTTTGAATCTGGGTTCCAACCTAAGGAATGAAAACTTTTTTCCCCATTATAATGAGATTTTATCTCTCCACTTGCGAGGTTTAATATAAATAGCTCTTTATAAGAGGAACCAGGTTTATCACTAAAAGGCCGGCTTGTATTTACTGTATATGCGATGGTTTTTCCATCTGGGGAAATGGCAATCTCGCCAACAGACTTCATTTTAAAAATATCGTAAGTGGTGAAAACATTATCCTGAGCATATGCCAGAAAGCTGACGGTTACAAAACCAATGAGAATAAGCGCTTTTTTTATCATTACTTAAGTATTGATGTGTGGTTTTTAGGTTTTGAAGACAAAGGTTGATATATATTGTACAATACAGATAAATATGTCTCCAAGAGAGTTAATTAAAATTAGAGAAGACAAAACTACAAAATAATTATGTCAGTACTTGTTGGTAGAAAAGTGCCGTATTTTAATGCACATGCTAATATAAATGGAGAAGATATGGAAGTCAATTTCTCCTTAGATCAATTATATTGGAAAAAAGCATGTGGTATTCTTTTTTTATCCAAAAGATTATTTGAATAACAGGAATAAAAATAAATCAGAAACCACCTTCAAAACCCCACTCAGATCCCAATCAAAATAGTTCGACTTTGACCCTTTGGCTCCACCAAAGTCGTCGTGAAGGCAACTTATTTAATAGATATAAACCATGAAGATGCTTAATTACTGCACATCACAGCTCATATCCTGACCACAACATTGAGGAGACTTTATTTTCCCTTCACATGATGGACATCTTGAAATCTGTACAGTTGAACCATTATCAAGAGTCAAATTGGCATTTTCTAAGGG
>DTSC01000250.1 GCA_012965625.1 Flavobacteriales bacterium
GAATCTGACTGATTTTCATAAACATTTTTTATGACCGGATATACTCTTTCATGAATTAATTTTGATTTACGTTCATAGGTAGATCTGGCTGCATGATAAAGATGTTGAACCAGCTCAATATGATCTTTCTCAAGGAATTCTTCTTCACTAAAAGGAACTTCCATACCAAAGCATCTTATTACTCTAGAAAAAAATATAACATTAGGTTTTATAGATAATGAATGGAAGGAGCATTTAAGAGAAATGGATTTCTTAAAACAAAGTGTTTATCATGCTCAATATGAACAAAAGGATCCATTATTGATATATAAACTTGAGGGATATGAATTGTTTAAGTCTATGCTTGATAAATTAAACAAAGATATTGTTTCTTTTTTAATTAAAGCACATCTTCCTCAAGAAACTGCTCAGGCTACTCAATCTCATCGTATGAGCGAGCCGCCAAAACAAGACCTCAGTAAGCTTAAAACAGGGAGAGAAGACATAGGCCAGTCAACAAGACAAAATAGAGAATTGGCACAAAGGAACCAAAATGAGCCTGTAAAACATCAACCAGTTATGGTGTCAAGGAAGCCTGGGAGGAATGAACGGGTAAAAGTGTTGAACATTCAAAGCGGAGAAACAAAGGAGATGAAATTCAAGCAGGCTGAGCCATTAATTAATAAAGGCTCATGGCAGTTGGTAGAAAGTGACTAATTGGTTAGAGTTAGTTGATAATTAAAAATCAAGCAACCTTTATTATACTATTCCAGTCTTTTATAATAGTTCCAACAAAAACTATTTAGTATGAAAAAAACATTAACAATTGTATTTTGTCTTTTTGTATGTTCTTTAGCTCAAGCACAGCAGGGTTCTATTACAAGTTTATCGATCAGTCCAACTAACCCAACTATATCTGATACTATTTTTGTTTATTGTGATATGCAGTTTGGTTACTCTAGTTGTGATCTGGATAATTCAGCTTATACCATAGTGGGAAATACAATACCTGCCAGCAGTCATCATTGTTTGGGAATGCTTACCGCAGTCTGTAATATTACTGATACCTTTAAAATTAATCCTTTATCTTCAGGAGTATATAATTTTATATTGACTTTAACCAGTGGTTTTGGTGGTGCTCCAGGACCACCATGCACACCAGGTATTGTCCCAGATGATTACGATACAGTTCAATTTGAAGTTATTGACCCAACTATAATTGAAACTATTAATATTAGTAAGCTGGATTTTACTTTCTATCCAAACCCCAATGAAGGACTTCTTCATTACAATATTTCACAGGATCTTTTTTTAAGCAACATCAATGAGATGGTGATTTTTTCAAGCAATGGGCAAGAAGTTTTGTCTAATTTAATCAGAGATCAGAAAGGAACAATTCCTCTAGATCTGGAATCGGGAATTTATTTTGTAAGAATGCGCATGAATAACATGGAACTAACTTCTATGAAAAAGCTGTTCCTTATCAGGTAACTAAAATATTACAGGCATATTACCACCACCCCAGTATTTTCCACCATACTAGTCCTATACCCAACCATATTACTATATGAAAGAGTGAGATTATAAACCCTGTTGAGAACCATTTGGATGCCTTTACATAATCCAATCCAAAATATATGATAACAGGTCCTGTTGAATAATTAGTCAGGCAACCGCAGAGACAAGAAAAATAGGCAAAGACACCTGCAACTAGCAGAGGCTGTCCCCCTGCAGAAAATGTTAAGGATAAAAATACAGCAGCCATTGCAAATATATGAGCTGTAAGCATGGAGAACATATACATAGAGTAAAAGTAAATCAATCCTAATAATATCACTATCATAAGGCCGTTGTAGCCAGCTACCCAGCCTTGAACATAAATCACCATCCAGTCGATAAATCCATGAGTTTTAAGCATGTTTGCCATGGTCAATAGGCCTCCAAGCCATATTAATGTATCCCATGCTTTAGAATTGCTGATAATATCAGACCATTTTTGAGTGTTTGTAATAAGCATTATACCTACTCCGATCCAGGCAACTAAAGTTGTTCCTATACCATGAATGAATTTTGTGCTCCATAATATTAATAGAATGATCAGTATGCTCAGCATTATCCATTCTTTCATGTTTAACTTATTACCCATCTCTTTAAGCTCTTCAGAAGCTTTTTTCTGAGCAGATAGTGTGTCTGTTAAGGTAGGTTTTGATATTTGATATATTATAATAGGTAATAATGCTAAAGCGATAATGCCGGGTACAATTGCACCTAATGCCCAGGTACCCCAGCCAAATGAGATGCCATAAATATCTTCTACTGCTTTTGAAACCAAAGGATTTGCAGCCATACCTGTCAGGAACATTGCAGCTGTGATCAGGTTAGCATGTGCGCCAACTAAAGTTAAGAACCGACCAGCTTTTTCCGGATTTTTCTTAGAGGATGAACCAAGTGAATTAGAAAGAGAATTAACAATAGGGGCCAAAATACCACCGCCACGAGCTGTGTTAGAAGGCACAACAGGCCCTAAGATAAGCTCAGCCCCGCAAATAGAGTAGGCAAGACCCAGAATGGTTTTACCAAACCAGCTTACCAGTTTCAGAGCAATACGTTTACCAATTCCTGAGTTGACAACCCCTCCTGCTATTAGAAAAGCAGCTACAACAAGCCAAACAGTAGTATCTGCATAGCCTGATAATGCCTCATCAATTGTTATGGTGTTAGTTGCTGCTAAAGTAATAAGACCTATAAGCACGGTCATCCCCATA
>DTSC01000251.1 GCA_012965625.1 Flavobacteriales bacterium
GATTTTGGTTATAAGAAGCTCGTTTTGGTTGCAGATACGACTGGTATTGCTGGGAAAATATATAAGAAGGTTGGGTTTACTGTAGAAGAAAATGGTGCTTCATTAATCCGATACAACATCTAAACAGCTCTTTAAGCTAAGATAAGTTCTTTGGTTTCGTCGGAATGGGGAGCTCGCCCTTCCGGATTTTTTACCTGATAGTAATAAGCATTGTAATTTTAAAAGCACCATCAAATTAACACCTCAATAAAGGTAAAAAATTATTTTTGAAAATAAGATTAACGTTCTCGGCTAAACAATCGTGGCGATCTGTCCGTAGGACAAGGTCGTCTGATTGAAACCTATATGTTTTGCAATAAAGTTACAGAAAAAGGAAAGGTAAGCCATGTTGTTTAGGTGTTGTTGGTAGCTGTATTTTTAGATTTCCAATCTCTAAACTAATTAATTATCTTCACTAAATGCTTCAGGAAAAAGCTTTAGCCATATTAAAATCAGGAAGAAATGTTTTTCTAACAGGTTCTGCAGGGACAGGAAAAACTTATGTTCTTAATGAATACATTACTTATTTAAAGGCAAGGAAAGTACCTGTTGCTATAACAGCATCAACTGGCATTGCTGCAACCCATATGAATGGAATGACGATACATTCATGGGCAGGAATAGGAGTGAAGGATCACCTTACTAAAGGGGATTTGGCAAGTATGAAAGCTAAAAAATACTTAAAAACTCATTTAGAAAGGGTTAAGGTGTTGATTATAGATGAGGTATCTATGTTGCATAAAAACCAAATCAACCTTGTTGATATTGTCTTGCAATATTTTAAAGGCAATAATGATGCTTTTGGAGGTATACAGGTTGTCTTATCTGGCGATTTTTTTCAATTACCACCAATAGGTAAACCTGGTGAAACGAGTAAAGAAAAGTTTTCATTTATGTCTGAACCTTGGTTAAAAGCTAGTTTATCAGTTTGTTATTTAACAGAACAATACCGACAAAGTGACAATGACTTGAACCTTATCTTAAATGAAATACGTCAAGGGGGTATTTCCGATAAAAGTTATACCCAGTTAAAGAAAGCATCAAAAAATGAATTGAATGAAGAAAAAGAGGCCACCAAGCTTTTTACTCATAACTCTGATGTTGATCGTATCAATTCAGAACATTTAGCAACTTTACCTGGAAAACCTAAGACCTATAGCGCTACAACTAAAGGAAATAAAAAACTGATAGAAACATTAAAAAATTCAGTTTTAGCAGGAGAAAATTTGGCTTTTAAAATTGGAGCAAAAGTGATGTTTGTAAAAAACGATACTGAAAAACGATATGTTAACGGTTCAATGGGTACTGTTTTAGGATTTACCGATAAAGGGTTTCCTTCTGTTAAATTATTAAACGGAAAAACAGTTGCTGCCGAAATTGAAAATTGGAGTATTATCGATGATAATGGTAAAACTTTAGCCAGCTACAATCAAATACCCTTACGCCTAGCATGGGCAATAACTGTACATAAATGTCAAGGAATGACCTTGGATGAAGCAGAAATTGATTTATCTAAAACTTTTGAAAAAGGGCAAGGATATGTAGCCCTTTCTAGGTTAAAGAAGCTAGAGAATTTACAATTAATTGGGTTAAATGAAATGGCTTTGTCTGTTGATCGTTTAGCACAAAAAGCAGACAGTCGATTTAAAGATCTATCTGAAGATGCAGATAATGCACATAAATTGGAAGAGCTAGAATTGCAAGCTAGTAGTTTTATTAGCGCTAGTGGTGGAATAACTAATCCTAAAGAAATTACCAAAACTAAAAACAGATTAAAAGAAAAAGCTTCTGGAAAGCTATCTACTTATGAAGCAACCTTAATTCATTTAAAGCAAAGTGTTACTTTAAAAGATATTGCAGAAATAAGAGGATTGTCTGTTGGTACCATTGCAGGCCATTTAATTAAAATTCGAAAAGATCACCCGGATGAAAATTTGAGCTTTTACAAACCGAAAGCTGCTATTATAAAACAAGTAAAAGCTGCTTATAATCAACAATCTAAAGGTTCAACGATAAGTCTAAATGCCATCTATAGTAAATTAGCAGGAAAAGTAAGCTACGATGATATTAAGCTAGCTGTTGCTTTTTTCTAGCAAATTTGTTAATTCAGTATCAGTTTCCTTGTATCCAGCAAGGTATTGTTATCATCAAAAATTTCAATATAGTATAAGCCCTCTGCTCCAAAAGTGGAAACAGGTATTTGAAACTGCGGAATATTAATATTGCTATTAAATATCTCTTGCCCTAATGTATTAATGATCTTTAGTGTATAGCCATTCATTGAGGAATAATCACCATTGTCAATAAACACAATATCACTAGCAGGATTGGGATATACCCTTATCGTATTGGTGTTATTTGGTGGTGCTACGCCAGTAAGGGTAACATCTATAATTAAGGTATCGGTTACAGATACTAATACTGTGTCATAATATATAACGGTATCACTAATCGTCACAAACGTAGTGTCGGTGACAAACGTAGTGTCGGTGACAAACGTAGTGTCGGTGACAAATGTAGTGTCGGTGACAAAAATAGTGTCGGTGCAAGGACCTACTACAGTAATAGGTTGACAAAATGAGTCAGTACCACAACTATCTGTTACAGTCAAACAAACATTGTACGTTCCATCTGCAGAATAGGTGTATGATGGGCTTTGTTGAATAGAAACACTACCATCACCATATGCCC
>DTSC01000252.1 GCA_012965625.1 Flavobacteriales bacterium
TCTCTATTGATGTCCTCTTTGTTCGGAAGAGTCGTTGCAGATGTTGGATAGTCCTCTGGAGAAGAGTCTGTTGTTGGCGAATTTCCTTCCAAACCATTATAATTGTAATATCTACCTAAAATGCCAACCTCATCGTTGTCATAATCTGTTCCTCTAAAATAGTGATATCTGTCAGATGAAGGATCCGAAGAAATAGTATTATATGCCTTGGCAGTATAAAACGATTGAAGCGTATTTAAAAACTCATTAAAAAAGGTGTTTTCATCATCATTAGAAAGGCCGTCTAACCCAACATCCTGAAACTTTCTTGCATCCTCATTGTTATCAAAAGCGTCAACCAGATTCTGTCCTTGTGAAGGCACTCTCCCCCATACCGTTGTATCTACTGACAAAACAGCAGAGGATGCAGGCAGCCCATTTTCATAACTTTTTCGGCCATCCTTAAGCACATCTTCTGAAATACTTCCTAAATTAAAATAAAGATCTCCACCAGTGGAATTATATTGCCCTTGGCTATTATGAAAGGGGTCCATCATCCAAAATTCTACAAACTCAATATTCGCAGCCTCGAAATCATTCGTGCTAATCGACCGCATAATCCCACCCCATCTATGATTTGGGTTTGCAAAAGTTCCATCTGAATTAAGATTCTCTACATCATAATTATAGGGTCCGCGATCTCCAGGATAAAAAGCAACATCAAACATTGCCAGATTAGGTGGTTGGCCACTGGGAAGTTCCTTGTTAGGGAAAAGTTCTGTTTCGAGCACCTCCCTCACATAATCATTTGATTGTTGTGGTGCATCTTTAATATGACTAGGGGTTAGTGAATTGTCTCTAGAAAAGATAGGATCAATCACATACCAGGCCAGCTTAGCCCTATTAAATCCATATTCCAAGCTATCATGAAAAGATGCTTCAGGAAAAAGCACTTTACCTCCAGGCCCAATCGCCGCCTGAGGAGTGCTAGCAAGCACCCAGGAAGAAATTGATTTTAGGTCAATGGTAGACCTGCTACCTTCAAAATCATCAATATAGGAAATTCCTTCTTTGCCAACCGCCTTTGCATGACCGGGAAGCAAATTCGCAAATTCGCCATTGACGGTAAAAGAGGACGGTGCTTTTGTGCTAATCAATGGCAATGCATCAACCAATTTGGTCAGGAAAGGTGCCTGGGTTCGAAAATCACCATCCATACCCCATATAGTATTTGAAATAGGCTCATCTCCTATGTTAATTTTTGTAGTTATGGGTCTTTCCGTCAAATGCATTATTGTTCCTCCTACATTTAAATCTTTTGATACTTTATAATCAAACCTAGACCCAATTAATGTTTTTGATTGAATATTAAACAGGGTGTTGCTTTCAAAAGAAATCTTAATCGGTGTTCCTGAATTGAGGATTCCTTCATTGATGATCTTAACCCTTCCCAAGGAATAATCAACGGTATAATCAACATTTTCAGTTAGCTTAGTGCCTCCAGCAGTTACTATTACAGAACCCTGAGGCACATTCATGGCATTCAAGGATATTTCTGAACTAGATGTTGATTGATAGGCTCCTACTAGGCTAAACCTGTTTTTCTCAGGATGTTCTTGTTGTGCATCACTTCGGGTCATTTCATAAAGCTCCTTGAACGTATATTTGTTGGCTACAGTAATGAGGTTTGGATCAGTTGCACCATTATCAATCAATCCAGTAATTTTGTCTTCCAAGTATTGACCAAAGGGCTCAAGAATGGGGAAATAAATTCGCCCCCTTGAAGCGTTTATAGTCACCCCATTAATAAAGTCAAAAACGCCATCAGGTTGAGGGTCAAGCTGGGCATTGAGGCCATCAAGGTTAAACACCTCTAAAAGTGGCACCCCTTTTACGATTCCCGGCATTCCTTCTTTTAAATAATTTGCAGGTGTCCCTATATCAGGATCCTTGTATAGGACATTAAATTTGAATCCCATCTGCTGTATATTGTAACTTCCTATGGAATACACATTCTTCATCATTAGGTCCCACGTAGGCAAAGTAGTATTGATCTCTGTACTTTTCAACAGTTTAATAATCAATGCATCTGGAGAACTGATTCCATTATTTGAAAATTCCCCTACTTGATAAGTTTTGCCATTATACGTGTATTGGAAAGCTACCCCCAGGACTTCGTCATTTGTTAGTGATGAATTCAAAGAAATAAAGCCTAATTGACTATTAACTTTATATTCAGAGGTATTTAGCATTCTGGCACTTTCAACTTTTTCATAATCTTTTGCAGCCACTAAAGGAGTAGCGCCCAATGTTGCATTAACCTTATAGATATCCCTAATGTCAGGATAGCTATTAATCATTTGCTCATATAAGTTGTTAGACGCATCAAGGTACAAAGTATCAAATGGTGATGCTGAGGGAAGTATCGTCTCTGGACCTGGACTTATAAATGAGGATTTGTCATGAAATTCAGGCTCGCCTAAATCCATAAAAGCCACAATATTTCTGGTATTATTTGTTTGTCCAAGTCGGCTTGTTACCCAAACTTCAACTTTAGTTATATTAATCCCAGAATTGATCAGAGGCAAGTTTGCTAACGCCACTTCATAGTTGTCGTGAAAATATTTTGAAAGGAAGAAGTGTTTGTTTTCTTCATACCGATCCGCTTTTATATCAAATTCATGTGTTTGGGCTCCCCCTTTTACGTCAATTTCAGATTTTTTGCCTTTTTCCTGAGAAA
>DTSC01000253.1 GCA_012965625.1 Flavobacteriales bacterium
TTCTGTGAGGGAATTATCACAAAGAAGACATTAGCAGCCATAATAGTTCCGAGCAATGCACCCACATGCATGTATGCAGCCCGTCCGGTAAAAACCTGACAAAGAAAATAGGCAGCTAGGGTAGTGAAGATGAGTATGATCAAAAAGAATAGGTTGTTCTTCTTAACAATGGGAGACCTGCACAAGAGGTCGTAAAAGATCCAAGAGCCGATCAAGGTCCCAATCCCAATGGCAATACCGGTGTTTTCTGAAATATCATAAATAGATTTGTCAATTAAAAAGGTGCTTGCATTAAAATAATAAACAATAAAAAGCAGAATAAAACCAGTAAGCCAAGTAAAGTAGGCCTCGTATTTAAACCAATGAAGCTCCTGTGGCAGCTTGGTGGGAGCCACCTTGTATTTTTCTAAATAATAAAATCCGCCGCCATGGATGGCCCATAAGTTGCCGGCAATTCCCTCCTTTAGGCCCTCTGTCCTGTTCAAGCTGTTTTCAAGGAAAATAAAATAGAAAGATGCACCTATCCAGGCAATCCCAAATACGATATGTACCCACCTAACTATTAAGTTTAGCCACTCCATGATATGTGGGGTTATAAAGGAGGGATCACTATTAAAATAGCGGTAAAAAATTACTGAAATGACGATTATTAATGAAAGAAAAGAAACCTTTTGAAAGGTTTCTAAAGGCCGAGCATGGTCTTGTATCCTTTTAACACTATCAATATCTTCTATTCCGGGGACCTTTTGATTGATGCTTTTAATTATCCGGCTCAGCCATAACCACATCAATAACAACCCTATTGCAAGAAAAATCATGACCATGCCTTACTATTAATCTTTAGGAATTCTAATACTATCAACCATTTCTACCACAAGTTGTGGTGGGGCAGGAGAGAACCTTGAAACTATTAATGAAACAGCAAAATTTAACAACATTCCCATGGTACCAATTCCTTCTGGAGATATGCCTAATATCCAATGCTCAGGCAGATTGGCATCAGGATTTACAAATTTAAAATATATGATATAACCCGCAGTAAATATGAGACCTACCAGCATTCCTGAAATAGCACCTTGTTTATTCATTCTCTTTGAAAAAATACCCATTATTATTGCCGGAAAAAAAGAAGCTGCAGCCAAGCCAAAAGCGAAGGCAACTACCTGTGCAACAAATCCCGGCGGATTAATTCCAAAATACCCTGCAACCACAACTGCAAACCCAGCAGCAATTCGAGCTGCTCTTAATTCTCCCTTATCTGATATATTTGGTTTCAATATTTTTTTAAACAGATCATGAGCAATAGAGGTAGAAATCACAAGAAGCAACCCTGCTGCTGTGGAGAGCGCTGCTGCTAACCCCCCCGCAGCTACCAATCCAATTACCCAATTGGGGAGTTTGGCAATTTCCGGATTGGCCAAAACAATTATGTCCTTATCAATTACCAATTCATTTTTGTCAGCATCGTTAACGTATTGTATAATTCCATCTTCATTTTTATCATTAAAGGATACCAGCCCAGTTGTCTCCCAATTTTTGAACCATCCTGGGGCCTCTAAATAGGGTTTTTCGCTTACAGATTGTATCATATTGGTTCTTGCAAAAGCAGCTATAGCAGGAGCAGTTGTATACAAAATAGCTATAAATACCAATGCATAACCAGCAGAAATTCTGGCATCTTTAACTCTTGGAACTGTAAAAAACCGAACAATCACGTGGGGCAATCCAGCCGTTCCAACCATCAGGGCTGCTGTAATAAAGAATAGGTCAATTGTACTTTTATTCCCACTAGTATAAGCAGTAAATCCAAGTGCTTCATTTAGGCCATCTAACTTCGAAAGTAATGAAACGCCCGGTTCACTAATCAGGTCACTACCAAAGCCAAGTTGAGGAATAACGCTCCCTGTCATTATAAAGGAGATAAATATAGCTGGAACAAGATAGGCAAAGATCAATACACAATATTGTGCCACCTGAGTATAGGTGATTCCCTTCATCCCTCCCAATACAGCATAGAAAAATACGATGGTCATTCCTATCAAAACTCCTGTAATAATCTCCACCTCAAGAAATCTGGAAAAAACAATTCCAACGCCACGCATTTGTCCGGCGACGTAGGTAAAGGATATAAAAATGGCACATACTACTGCTACTAACCTGGCAGTTTGAGAATAATAGCGGTCACCAATAAAATCAGGCACTGTAAATTTTCCGAATTTTCTCAGGTATGGTGCCAGTAAAAGGGCTAGTAAAACATAGCCTCCTGTCCATCCCATCAGGTATACTGAGCCATCACGTCCCATAAATGAAATAAGGCCAGCCATAGATATAAATGAAGCAGCAGACATCCAATCAGCAGCTGTGGCCATCCCATTAGCCAATGGAGGAACAGAAGAACCGGCAACATAAAATTCTTTAGTAGTAGATGCCTTAGACCAAATTGCAATTACAATATATATTGTAAATGAAATTCCAACTATGATATATGTCCAAGTTTTTATGTCCATTTTAGCTAATCATAATAATAAAACCTGTCGGTCAATCGTCTTCATTCACTCCGTGTTTCCTGTCCAGCCTATTCATCAAGATCACATATACCAGGATGATAATTACAAAGACATAAATAGATCCTTGCTGGGCAAACCAAAACCCAAGCTTAAACCCGCCAATACTTATCTTATCCAGTTCATCAACATATAATATTCCAAATCCAAACGATACAATAAACCAAACTATTAGCAATGATCCCAAAATTTTCAGGTTTGATTTCCAATATTTCTTCACATCAACTTTCATAGGCTAATCCTTTTCTTTAAATCATCTATAGATAATAGAATTACTTCATTTGTTGCAGGTAGTGAATACATGGGTTCTATCTGATGTTCGTGTACTGCAGAAATAGCATCCTTTATGGCCAGCCAACAAGAGAATGCAAGCATTAATGGAGGCTCAGCAACGGCTTTACTTCTCCTAATAGTCTTTTCTGCATTTGGGTATCCTTTTAATACAGCCACCCTAAAATCTTTTGGAATATCCTGTATATTAGGTATTTTGTAAGTATCTGGAGAATGGTTTAGAAGATTGCCTTTGTCATCCCATTTCAGCTCTTCGGTAGTACACCAGCCCATCCCCTGGATATAACCTCCTTCAATTTGCCCAATGTCCAGGCGTAGGTTAAGGGAGTCACCTACATCATGAAGAATATCTGTGCGCACATTGGTAAAATGGCCAGTTAGCGTGTCCAATAATATTTCCGTAACTGCCATGCCAAAGGCGAAATAATAATATGGCTTGCCTTTCCCCTTGTCCCTGTCAAAATGGATGTCAGGAGTCTTGTAATAGCCTGTAGCACTTAAGCTAATTTGGTTAAAATACGCATCCAATACCGCATTGTGAAAGGCAGTTTTACGTTTTGGATGGGCTAGATCATATACGGTATTGTTTGCAAACCTGATATCAGTTGCTTTGGTGCGCTTCCCATTCTTTGGAAGTTTCTCATTGAATGCCTCACATGCCCTCTTCCCAATTCTATCCTTTAGTTTATCTGTAGCATTTTTTACGGCCATTCCATTCAAGTCGGTACCGGCCGATGCGGCTGTAGCTGATGTATTTGGCACCTTTGCGGTTGTGGTGGCATTGACTTTCACATTTTTAATATCTATCCCTAGTTCCATGGCGGAAATTTGCCCGATCTTAGTATGGAGTCCTTGTCCCATCTCCGTTCCCCCATGGTTTACCAGCACAGTACCATCTTTGTATATATGCACCAGCGCTCCTGCCTGATTTAGAAAAGAAGTTGTAAAGGATATGCCAAATTTAACAGGGGTGAAGGCCATTCCTTTTTTAAAAAACTCATTATTAGCATTAAAGGAATTGATTTCTGTTCTTCTTTTTTTGTATTCTGAAGTTTTAAGCAGCGTTTTAAATATGGGTTCTAAACGGTTATTTTCTACCTTTTGGCCATAGGGAGTGCGGTTTCTTTTTTTATTTTGATAGAAATTAATTTTTCGTATATCAGCAGGATCCTTTTTAAGCATTCGTCCAATTCTATCGATGATCTGTTCCATACATGCCATTCCCTGGGGTCCTCCAAACCCCCTAAATGCTGTGTTTGAAGGCAGGTTGGTAAACCATGCTTTACCAACAATACACATATTCGGAATATAATAGGCATTATCAGCATGCATCATGGCTCTTTCTAATATGGCCATGGAAAGGTCTGTTGCTGCCCCGGCATCTGTATGCTGTACAACATGAATTGCATCAATAATCCCTCTTTTGTCAAATGCGGCTTTGTATTGCATTAAGAAACGATGCCTTTTACCTGTCATTATTTGGTCATCATCACGGAATAGCCTGACTTTTACCGGACAGCCTGTAGCTTTACTTAACAAACAAGCCCATATAGCTACATGATTGGCCTGAGTTTCCTTACCTCCAAATGCCCCACCCATTCTCCTGATCTGTACCTCCACTTCCATCTTAGGCAGGTTCATAACCTCTGCAATTAGCGCCTGAGTTTCAGAAGGGTGTTGTGTAGAAGAATAAACTAGCAGCTCCTTGCCTTCCCCTGGCATCGCCAAGGCAATTTGTGTTTCCAGGTACCATTGTTCTTGTCCACCTATTTCTAGCTCTCCTTCAATAATGTTTTCTGCTTTGGAGAAGGAATTATCTACATCTCCTGTTTCAATTTTCCGTGCGGGCTGTATAAGTTTACCTTTTTTAATGGCATCTTTGATTGAAAGTATAGAGGGTAACTCTTTGTATTTTATCTCAATCAGCTTTTCAGCCTCAATCGCTATTTCCTCCGAATCTGCTGCAATTAAAAATATGGCCTGCCCTATAAATGTAACCCTGTCCTTAGCCAGCACTAATTCATCATGAATTACTGGCCCCATCTGGTTAGGACCAGGAATGTCCTTGTGGGTTAGTATTGCCTTAACACCAGGCAATTCATTTGCTGCATCAATATTACAAGCAATAATTTTTCCATGAGAAACCTTGCTATACAATACCCTGCCATAAAGCAACCTTTCATTGACCAAAAGATCATCAATGTATCGAGCTTCCCCAGTAACATGGTAAACTCCGCTTTCATGTTCAATATCTTTCATCAATTCCGGTTTTCAGTCCAAAATTTCAACAATAAATTTTTTGCCATGATCATCCTTGCCGCAGCACCGGACCTGGCATCTGAAATTGGGACAAAATCTGACTCCATAACACCCATAGCTTGTTCAATAACCTCTCTATTCCATGGCTTGCCCTTAAGAAATGCCTCTGTTTTTCTAGCCCTTTTGGGCATGGCTGCCATACCTCCATACACGAGCTTAGCAGTATATATGGTTTGGTTACTATTTAATTCTAGCCTGTACCCAGCACTAACTGTGGAAATGTCAAGGTCTTTTCGTTTGGATATTTTGTAAGAGGAGATTAGGGCTCCTCTGTTTGAGATGGGAATAACCACCTCTTTAATAATTTCATTTTCAAGAAGTACAGTGGATCTATATCCGGTAACAAAGTCGTTAATAGCGACATTCCTTTTGCCCTTGGGTCCTGCAAGGATCACTGATGCATTATATGCTATTAGTATGGGCGGCATATCTCCTATGGGTGAGGCAGAGCCAAGGTTTCCTCCTAATGTTGCCAAATGACGTATTTGCTTGGATCCGAATACCGCGAGCATCTTGTACAGTGCAGGAAACAGGTTTTGTGTTTCCATTTTAATAGCCTCAAGGCTGGCACCTGAACCAATAATCAATTGTGATTTGGTACGCCGGATACTTTTAAGGGCATCGATATTCCCTAGGTCAATAATTTTAGAAAGCAACTCATTGTTTTTTGTAACTCGCAATGCTAGATCCGTAGCTCCTCCTACCAACAGTGCTTTTCCATGCTTAGCCCTTAGGGAAATTGCCTCTTCCAGGGTTGTAGGAAGAAAGTATTCTTGTGTTTTTATTTTGATATGAATAGACTCTTTTTTTATCCCTTTTAGTAGCTTTAAGGTGTTTTTCTCGGTTCTGGTAATACTATCCTTCTCATTTTTAGCACATGATATAGAAGCTGCTTTCACAATGCTCCTGTAACCTGTACACCTGCACAGGTTACCCGTTAAAGCATCGTCAATAACCTCTCTTGATGGGTTATTGTGGTTTTTATACAGCTCAAAAAGTGCCATGATAAATCCCGGTGTACAATAACCACACTGGCTTCCGTCCGTATCTACCATAGCTTGCTGAACAGGATGTAAATCATCAATGCAACCTATATTCTCTACAGTGATCAGCTGTTTTCCTTGTACCATAGGTAAAAATATCAAACATGAATCTACAGCCTTATAAGTAATTTTGCCTCCCCGGCCTTCTCCAAGCACAACGGTACAAGCACCGCAATCACCCTCTGCACATCCCTCCTTTACTCCTTTGTGGTTGGATAAACTACGTAGATAGTTTAGAACTGTAGTGGTTGGATTGAGGCTGTTTGAAGAAATAAAATCAATTTTCACCACCTTGCCATCAAGAACAAACGATATGCTATTATTTATTTTACGCATGGACACCTAATTTTGATCTAACATCAATCATTTTAGCAAGAATAGCTATTGCAATTTCTTCTGGTGTTTTGACCGTAATCTTTATACCCATGGGCCAATCTATGGCTTTCATTTGTTTTTTGGTCATAATATTCCCTGTAAGGAATGTTTTTTTTGCGACTTCTATTTTCCTTTTACTGCCGATCATGCCAAGATAGGCATTTGGTTTTTCTGAGCAGAAAGCTACAATTTCTCTATCGTATCGATGATTATGAGTGACTACTGCAATAAAAGTATTCGAATCAAAATGAAGATCTTTATAAGATCGCTTGTGTTTCTTCTCTATTATTGACACATCCTCAAGATCTAATTTTGAGACTATCTCATGTCGTTCATCAATTATAGTTGTCTTAAAATTTAGTTCACTTGCATATTTTGCTAATGCAGCCCCTATATGCCCTGCTCCGAAAATATATAGCTTTTTCCTTTTCACAATAGGTTCAATAAAAATTTCCAGGCTCCCCCCCACAGCACATTCCATGATCATGAACTAGTGCATGTTTAAAAGCAGATGGCTTTTTTCTATTAATTACATTAATTGCATCTTTAATAACCCTCAGTTCCAAGGTGCCACCGCCTATAGTCCCATAAATTAAACCATCCTTGTTTACAACCATCTTTGCACCTGGCTTACAAGGGGTTGACCCAGATGTTTTAATTATAGTACAAATAGCTGCTTCAACTCCAATATCCTCTAGTTCAGCTATTTTTAAATAGATGCTTACCAATGTTCTTTTTTATGTGCTAAATTTACAAAAATTATAAACTTATCTGGAATGCAATCATTATATGATTCTTTTGGAAGAAAACACGATTATTTAAGGATTTCCCTAACCGAAAGATGCAACCTTAGATGCACCTATTGCATGCCTGAACATGGGGTGGATTTAAGTCCAAAGGATAGTTTGATGACTCGAGATGAGATATTAGCAATCACCAAGGTGTTTGTTGGATTAGGTGTAAACAAGGTGCGGCTGACAGGTGGCGAGCCTTTGGTTCGCAAAGACTTTGGGGAGGTGCTTGCCAGCTTGAGCAAGCTAAACATTGAACTTGCCTTAACAACCAATGGTATCTTGGTGGACAGGTATACCTCGGTTTTTGAAAGTGTGGGCCTGCGGTCTATTAACATAAGCCTAGACACCTTGTCTCCAAATAAGTTTTTTGAAATTACCCGAAAGAATGATTACCACAAAGTGGTTTCCAATATTGACCTGTTATTGAAAATGGGTTACCATATAAAACTGAACGTGGTGGTTAAAAAAGGATTTAATGATGATGAAATCATTGATTTTATTCAATGGACCGAAAAGGAAAACATCCATATTCGCTTTATTGAGTTTATGCCCTTTGATGGGAATAGTTGGAATTTGAAGGAGTTGATTAGCTATAAGAATATCCTTGAAAAAGTCAGGGAACATTATGGTATTGAAAAACTTAATGACACCCCTAATTCAACAGCAAAAGCCTTTTCTGTTAAGGGATTTAAAGGGACATTTGCGGTGATCAGCTCCATGACAGACCATTTTTGCCAAAGTTGTAATCGCTTGAGGCTCACTGCAGATGGAAAAATGAAAAATTGTCTTTTCTCAAAAGGGGAGGTAGATATTCTGACTCCCTTAAGAAAGGGAGAAGATATCGAAGGGCTTATCAGGTCTTGCCTTCATCAAAAACAGTATAAGCATGGTGGTATTCAAAATATACTGAAGGTCAAAAAAAACGATTCTAAATTATCGAAAAGAAGCATGATTTTAATTGGAGGTTAATCAATTTATCGTGGCAGGAAAATCAATAGGCGGCTTATCATCCATAAAATATTCTTTCAGAGTAGCCTCTAAGGTTGGGTACGGGAACTTTTGGAAATCCATTACTTCTAAAAATACCTGTAAAACCTGTGCTTATGGAATGGGTGGCCAGCGGGGTGGGATGATCAATGAATCAGGCACTATTCTTGAAATTTGCAAAAAGAGCATACAAGCCCAACTGACTGATATCCAACAGCCCATTCCTGAATCTGTATTTCTAGAAAATTCTATTGCTGAATTGAAAAAGCGAAGCGGCAGAGAACTGGAGATGCTGGGCAGATTGAATTTTCCATTGTATAAAGGGAAGGATAGTAACCATTTTAAAAAGATGACGTGGGAGGCGGCATTGGACCTTGTTGGTGATAAATTCAAAGCTTCCCCTTCTGAAAAAACATTTTTTTACAGCTCTGGAAGGTCCTCCAATGAGGCCGCATTTATATTGCAGCTATTTGCCCGGCTTTATGGCACAAATAATGTAAATAACTGTTCCTTTTATTGTCACCAGGCTTCTGGTGTTGGCTTGAACTCCACCATTGGGTCTGGTACGGCAACCATTCAATTGGAAGATTTAAAAAAAGCCGACCTGATATTTGTTATTGGGGCCAACCCATCATCTAATCACCCCCGCTTTCTAACAGAATTAATGCATTGCAGGCGGCGAGGTGGAAAGGTGGTGGTGGTCAACCCGGCAAAAGAGCCTGGATTGATCCGGTTTGCTATACCCAGTGATGTAAGGTCAATGCTATCAGGTGGGTCACCCATTGCTTCTGATTACGTTCAACCACATATTGGAGGTGATATTGCTTTTATGAAAGGTGTGGCAAAAGTCTTGATTAAAAATGAGCAGTGGAACAATGATTTTGTAAATGGGCATACCAATGATTTTGAAGCTTATCGTGCTGATATTGAAGATACCCAATGGGAAGATATTGTAAAAAGTTCTGGTGTAGATAGAAAGAGCATAGAGCATATTGCATCTATCTATCTCCAATCTAAGAGTGCTGTCTTTGCCTGGTCTATGGGAATTACCCACCATCATCACGGAGTTGACAATGTTGAGTCGATTGTAAATCTTGCACTTTTGAGAGGCATGGTAGGCAAGAAAAGTGCTGGTCTGCTACCTCTAAGGGGCCATAGTAATGTACAGGGAATTGGTTCTGTAGGAGTAACACCTGCATTAAAAGAGAGGGTTTTTCAAAACATTGAAAAACATTATGGAATTGAACTACCCACTTTGGAAGGATTGGATACTATGGGCTGTATGAAAGCAGCATATGACAATAAGATCAAATGCGCATTTTTATTGGGAGGGAACCTATTTGGGTCTAATCCTGATAGTCAATTTGCTGAGAAGTCCTTATCCCGGATACCTTTCAAGGTTTATTTAAATACAACTATTAATATGGGGCATATTTATGG
>DTSC01000254.1 GCA_012965625.1 Flavobacteriales bacterium
TTCTTGTCCCAGGCAACAAGGACGGCATCCATTCCATCCTTTTGTGTATCGCCTGTTTGCTTTAAGGCATTGATAAAACCCTTTCTTACCTCAAAGAATATCTCGTTAGGCTTGGTGATGCCTTTCTCCACAACGGCTTCGTCCAATAATGAAGAGCCGATCATGCTCATGAAGGCTCCTGGCACCCCATGGCCCGTGCAATCGCAGGCAGCGAAGTAGACTCTGTCCTTGTGGTGCTGCATCCAGTAAAAATCTCCGCTTACAATATCTTTGGGCTGGAAGAGCACAAAGCTGTCGGGGATTAAGGAGAGTTCCTGGGCAGAGGGCAGCAGGGCCTTTTGTATATTTTCTGCATAGTGGATGCTGTCTGTGATATCTTTTTTCTGCTCTTCTACCAGCTCCTTCTGCTGTTCTATCACTTTTTTCTGCCTGCGGGTAAGTTGCAATCGGTTTAAGATGAAAAAGGCAAAGAGCAGGACCATTACAAGGCCTCCTCCTGCTGAGTAGGCAATGAGCTGCTGGCGCTTTTCCCTTTCTGCTGAGAGGGCCATCTGCTCCTGGTGCTTGGCATCTGCCAGGGCCTGCTCTTTTTCGTATTTGTGCTTGAATTCTTGTTGTATGATGGCTTCCTTGTTTTCTATACTAAGCATGCTGTCGCGCATTTCAATGTAGAGCTCGTGCATCTCAAGGGCCTGGCTGTGCTTTCCCAGCTTTTTGTGAATACCCCATAAGTATTCAGATGCAGCTTTGATATTTTCAATACTACCTATTTGCTGTGCAATGCTCAGTGCTTTTGTGCATTTCTCCACAGCTTTGGCGTAATCGCCCTGTTCTTGATAAATAGCTCCAATGTTAATCAAAGAGGTAGCAATGCCTTTTTTATCTCCCAGCTCCTCTTTTATTTTTAAGCTTCTGGTGTGATAGTCCATGGCTTTGGCGTAATCGCCCTGATTAAAATAAATATTTCCAATGTTATTTAAAGACTGAGAAACACCTCTTTTATCTCCCAGCTCCTCTCTTATTTTTAAGCTTCTGGTGTAATAATCTATGGCTTTGGCGTAATCGCCCTGATCTTTATAAATATTACCAATGTTATTTAAAGACTGAGAAATGCCACTTTTATCTCCCAGCTCCTCATATATTTTTAAGCTTCTGGTTTGATAGTCTATGGCTTTGGCGTAATCGCCCTGATCTTGATAAATAGTTCCAATGTTATGCAAAGACTGAGAAATGCCACTTTTATCTCCCAGCTCCTCATATATTTTTAAGCTTCTGGCGAGGTAGTCTATGGCTTTGGCGTAATCGCCCTGATCTTGATAAATAAGTCCAATGTTATTTAAAGAGGCAGCAATGCCATTTTTATCTCCCAGCTCCTCTTGTATTTTTAAGCTTTTAGTGTGATAGTCTATGGCTTTAGCGTAATCGCCCTGATAATAATAAATATTACCAATGTTATTTAAAGAGCTAGCAATGCCTCTTTTATTTCCCAGCTCCTCTTGTATTTTTAAGCTTCTGGCGAGGTAGTCTATGGCTTTGGCGTAATCGCCCTGATCTTGATAAATAGTTCCAATGTTATGCAAAGAGCTAGCAATGCCTCTTTTATTTCCCAGCTCCTCTTGTATTTTTAAGCTTCTGGTGTAATAGTCTATGGCTTTGGGGTAATCGCTTTTAAAATAGAATGACACTCCTTGCGTGTTTAAAGCTTTTGCCATAAATTTTTTATTATTAGTAGATTCTGCCAATTCGTACTCCATTTGTGCAAAAAAGAAAGCACTATCAGGCTGAGAAAACAAATATCCATCCCAAGCAAAATCATTTATTGCTTTTAGTCGGTTGGTGTCGGGCTGGGCCTTGTCGTTCCACACCCCCCAGAGTGAGTCTAGGTTTACAGCCGAAGCCATAGTGAGCCAAAGGCAGAGGGAGGTTATGAGGGTGAGGCGTAGCATAGTCAAATATACAAAAACCCTAATGTATTTTTCGAATACGAATAGATGAAAAATTAATTTCAAACAATTTCCTAAAGCCTTTTTTAATAAGTTTGCACAAAAGCAATTAAATATGAAAATAGCAACATTTAACCACAATGACAGTATTGAATTAGGCTTGCTGGTAAATGACAAGCTCTATTCAATAAGCAATGGCAGCAATGCTATTGCGCAAGACATGAATGATTTTCTCCAGAAAGGAGAAGATGCCATGGAAAAAGCCAGAGATCTTAAGAAAAGCATACAAGATGGCAATACAGATATCGAAGGAATAACCTTGAATGATAATGACCTCCTTGCACCCGTACCCAACCCGCCATCCTGCAAAGATGCTTACGCCTTCAGACAACATGTGGCAACAGCAAGAAGGAATCGTGGCGTTGACATGATCCCCGAATTTGACCAGTTTCCCATTTTCTACTTTACCAATCACAATGCTATTTTGGGCCCTAGCCAGGATATCCTATGCATGCCCGACCATATGCTGCGGTTAGATTTTGAATTAGAAGCTGCGATTGTAATTGGCAAAAAAGGGAGAAATATACTCGCCAAAGATGCCGATGAATATATAGCTGGCTATCTGATCATGAACGACATGAGTGCCAGAGGGCTTCAAATGGAAGAGATGAAGCTCAACTTAGGCCCCGCCAAAGGCAAGGATTTCTGTACCATCATAGGCCCCTATTTAATAACAAAGGACGAGCTAGCTGACAAGAAAGTGGAAACAAAAAGCAGTCATGTGGGTGATACCTATAGCCTGGCCATGAAATGCTGGGTAAATGGAGAATTGCTTTCTGAAGGAAATATGAAAGACATGAACTGGACCTTTGCCGAAATTGTTGAACGATGTGCCTACGGCGCGGATGTGCTTCCCGGAGATGTAATCGGTTCAGGAACCGTTGGCACAGGCTGTTTGCTCGAATTAAACGGCACTAATAAGCTTAATGATCCTTCCTATGAACCTGTTTGGCTCAAAGAAGGTGATGTGATAGAGATGGAAATTGAAGGGCTGGGACGTATTAAAAATAAGGTTGTACTTGAAAACTCTGATCATTCTTTATTTGCGTTAAAGAAAAACTGCTAAGCACCATGTTAACGATTGATCCAAAAACAGCAGCAACCCCAATTGTACACAAATACCTTTTAGGTGCTGTCGCACCGCGCCCAATTGCCTTCGCAAGCACTATAGATGCTGATGGCAAGCTGAATTTAAGTCCTTTTAGCTTCTTTAATGCCTTCAGTGCCAACCCCCCAATACTGATCTTTTCACCAGCAAGAAGAGTGAGGGGCAATACCACCAAGCATACCTTGGAGAATGTTTTAGCAACCAATGAAGTTGTGATCAGCGTTGTTACCTCCTCCATGGCACAACAAGTCTCCTTAAGCAGCTCAGACTTTGAAAAGGGTATAAGCGAATTTGAAAAAGCCGGTTTTACTCCCATAAAATCCAATATGGTAAAGCCTTATTGTGTAAAAGAATCTCCGGTAAATTTTGAATGCAAGATAAATGATGTAATTGCCCTGGGTAGTGAAGGCGGAGCCGGGAATTTGGTAATATGTGAAGTGCTTGCCATTCATATAGATGAAGCCATCCTGGATGCCGAGAACAATATAGACCCTTTGAAGATTGATCTTGTTTCCCGCCTGGGTGGAAACTGGTATGGCAGAACAACAAAAGACAGCCTGTTTAAGATCAATAAACCTGCAGGTGAAATAGGAATAGGCATTGATCAATTGCCAGAGCACATAAGAAACAGCGCTATTTTAACAGGGAACGACCTTGCTATTTTAGCAGAAAGCACTGAAGTACCTGCAAAAGATCATGCTGAAACCAGTGAAGAGAAAACAGAAGAGGAAAAACATAAACTGGCAAAAGAGTACCTGAACCAGGGAAAAGCTGATCTTGCCTGGCAAATCCTATTATAAATAAGACGCCTTAACCTTAGTTAAAGCCTGTTGCTCGCCCTGTTAAAGATGGAGGTAGAAATTTAGGGAATAGAAAAGTTTAAATCTCTATACATATACGAGCGTTCCATATTGACTTTTCCATCCACAAGTCCCTCAAATCTTACTAAGAGCATATCTCCATTTGTATTTGCATAAATAATTTTATTGGGAAAGTCTCGTTCATGATTTTCAAATACAAGGCCTTTGGGTGAATTTCCAAGCAGTTGGAGAGAGCGCTCAGAATTGCTTTGTTCAAATTTAAGGATATAGTAAACATATTCGTCAATTTCTTCTATTCTCATTCTCTTAAGCACCAGCGTATCTGAACCTGATACAGAATATATCATGCCTTTTAAGAGCTTATCAGAACTCCTGGTCCATCTTTCAAATATTATACCACCTTCTGCCCTGCATTTCCAATTACCTGTTACCCAAAATAGCTTGTCAATGCTTAATGAATACTCCTTATTGCTGGTTTCAACTCTACACGCAGAAAGTACAAATAAGATAAGGATGATGACCAGCAAATTGACAAAGGGTTTCTGTTTAGATACTATCAATCCACAATTTATAATTCCTTTCAAAATACAGACATAAGGCTTCAGCATAATACGGAAAACAAAAAAAGAAAATTACTTCGATTTCTCTGGGAAGAAGTATTTAAAATCAAATGTGATAAAAGCGAGACCAACTTTGGTCGACATAGACTCCACTCCAATATTCTTATAATAATCAGCATACATGGTAATTACCTTTGAAAAGGGAAATTGATAGGACGCGCCGAGATAAAATGATCCGAGCAATGATGTCCTGTACTCCCACCCCATATTTGCAATCAGGCCAGGGATAATCCAGGTACTTCTTTGAAAGATATAAATCAAGTTATCCTTTGGCTCAATTACACTTTTCTTGAACATATTTAAACTTAGTCCACTTGAAGTATTCATGTATATTTTATCAGACAGCCTAATATAAACCAATACAGAAATCGGTATTTCATATTCAATTACCCCAAAAGCCGAAGAAATGGAAACAGCACTGTCCTGGTCTTCCAGGGTAAAGAGATAATTTCTTCTCACATAATTAATGCCTGTTTCCAAGGAAAGTTTCTTGGTTAAACCAGTTCTCACTACCATTCCATAGGAATAACCTAATTCGGGCACAATTTCATAAATGATATTGCCCTGCTCAAAGGCAGTATTTCCTGAATTAAAAAATTGATTTTTAAAAATCGGACGTATCTGTAAGCCAACATCCATCTTTTTGTCTTGGGCAAAAGAAGAATTAGCGTTCAAAAGAAAGGCTATGCAGAGAAAAATTAGAGGGCCTTTGATAAGGGAAAGTACCTGTTTCATAAAAAGAAAGCCATATTAGGAAATTCTCAATTTCTGTCCAACTCTTAATATAGAATTTCTGGATATACCATTCAGCTCACAAAGCCTATAAATCGAAGTACCATAACGTTTTGCTATTAAGTACAAGAATTCTCCTTTTTCTACATGGTGATATTTTAAACCTTTGGGAGTAACGGCATAGCTCCATTTTGTTTTATGCATAACTATCGTATCATTGATCAGTGTATTGGTCCTGAAGTTAATAAAGTGTCTTGGGTTTAGGGGCTTTCCCTTAAATCTGGCCTCAAAATGCAAATGACTACCTGAAGAATGACCTGAACTGCCTCCAAGTCCAATTACTTGTCCTGCCATTACAGTGTCTCCACTCTCTACTTTAAAACGATGCAAATGGGCATAGAGGGTTTCAAGTCCATTGTAATGCCTTACCACAACAACCCTACCGTAACCACCATGCTTCCTTGCGATCCTTACTATTCCATCAAAAGCCACAACTACTGTATCCCAAACTTCAAGGTCAATATCCATTCCACTGTGATTCCTTCGACCCCCAAAATTAGAAGTGACCACTCCAACAATAGGAGGAACAAACAGGTTGTTTTCAGTAGTAAGCACCAATTCCAAGGATGTATCCTCTTTAGAAAGGGATTCTGGATATGGGTGTGTGTTATAAGTATCCCATTTATGGTAATATTGATTCGCAGGATAATTTATCTGCCCAGGCGCATCAACAGTCAATGCCAGCTTTTCATATTTGTATTTGATCGCCAATTGAATTTCTGAAATTAATTCTTCTGGAATAAACTCTAAATCAAGAAGCGAATCTATCAATCTATATATTTTATCCTCAGACAGATAGTCTAAGGATTGAAAAACCCTGCTCTCTTCACCAATCGTATCAAGTTTAAGAGAGGGTTGAGGCAGGGTGTCTGATTTATCAGTAAACCCAAAAGCAAAGCTGGTATATGTAGAACTTGTAAAAAATACAAGCAATATCACCTCAATTATCTTTCTATTAACTTTCACTGTCATCAAATATTTCCAATTAGGTTAAGCCATGTTATACTTAAATTTTATCTTCTTGGTTACTTTAGAAGAAGAATTACTTCCATTTAATGCTACAACCAAGGCTTGGAATTTGCTTCTTGGTTATTGGCCTATTTGCAAGGATGCTATCCAAAGCATTTCGAATATCTATACCGCTTACCGGAACATCATTGCTTGGCCTGGAACCATCAAGCTGGCCACGATAAACACAGTTTAAATCTTTTCCGAAGATACTATAGTCGGGTGTACATTCAGCAAAATAAGCTTTTGCAACTTCCTGGTTTTCATCATATAAGTATGGGAAAGGGAATTTAGACTGCAGTGCCATGTCCTTCATTTTCTCTGGAGAATCCTGTGGGTAGTTTATAACATCATTGCTGCTGATCGCAATAAATGAAATACCTTCAGGGATATAGTCATTGGCCAATTTAACCAGCTCATCTTTCACATGTACCACGTAAGGGCAGTGATTGCAAATAAACATTACCACAGTGGCAATCTCCGACTGCACTTCTGCCAAGCTTAACATTTCCCCTGTTATAGTATTACACAATTTGAATTCCGGTGCTCTAAATCCAAGAGGGGTATATGCTGTTTCAACTGCTGCCATAATTGGATGATCTTTCTTTTATTACGCTAAAAGAATCACTATTATTTTGTTTATGGAACTATTTCAATAAACCAATTATTAAAACTATTTAATGGATCTAAGACGACAAAGGTACAGAAATTAATATTTTTGTTCCCTAAACACAAGACTGTCTATCTGGAATGCTTATATTATTAGATTGGTTTTTTCTCATTTTTCATACGGCAATTATTATTTTTAACCTTTTTGGTTGGGCCTGGAATAAAACAAGAAGGGCCAATCTATTTCTCTTGATACTGACCGGATGCTCCTGGTTTATTCTGGGAATATGGTATGGAATTGGTTATTGTCCGGTTACAGATTGGCATTACAGGGTTTTAAAGAGTTTAGACAATAATAATTTGCCAAATTCTTATGTTAAGTACCTAATAGACAGAATCACTGGAATAGATTTAGATCCAACCATGGTGGATATTGCTGTAATAATTTTCTTTCTTCTGGCGTTATGCACTTCCATATACCTTAATTTTTTCAAGAGCAATCATGAGAGTACTACAACTATGTCATAAAGCCCCATATCCTCCCAGGGACGGTGGCAGTATTGCGATGAACAACCTTACCCAGGGCTTGATCAATCTTGGTCATGAGGTACAGGTATTAGCGATAAATACGCCAAATAACTTCATTGATATAACAACCCTTGATTCAAATTACAGGGAAAAGACCAATATTCAGGTGACATATCAAGATACATCTATCAAGGTAGGTAAGGCATTTATGAACTTATTCTCAGACAGGTCATATAATATTGAGCGCTTTATCTCCAAGGACTTTGAAACATTATTATTCCAGTTTCTATCAGACAATAAATATGACATTGTTCTAATAGAGAGCCTGTTTATTGCACCTTATTTGCAATTAATCCGGAAAATGTCCGACGCAAAGGTTGTTTTGCGTGCACACAATGTTGAATTTGAAATATGGAAGAGACGATATTTAGCGTGTAAAAACCCCATAAAAAAGACTTACCTGAAATTGTTAGCTAAAAGATTAAAAAGCTATGAAATCAGCCTTCTAAACCAATATGATGCCATTGCCTCAATAACTCCTCGAGATACTAAAATATTTAAAGATTTAGGCTGTGGCCTTCCTATGACAGATATACCAGTAGGGATTGATCAAGAAAAATTTGATAGTCCAATCCGTGTAACTTCCAATGTACCCATTTCCTTATTTCATCTTGGATCAATGGACTGGATGCCAAATATGGAAGCTATTGAATGGTTTTTAACTGCAATCTGGGAAGAAACCAAAATAGCTGTTCCAGACATAAAATTGCACCTTGCTGGGAAAAATATGCCAAATCATTTACTTCAGCAAAAAGATCCAGACATATCTGTTGAAGGAGAAATTACAAATGCATTGGATTATATAGGGGAAAAAGGAATCATGATAGTACCTTTGCTTTCAGGAAGTGGGATGCGCGTTAAAATAATTGAGGGTATGGCAATGGGTAAAATGATCATATCTACCTCAATAGGTGCTGAAGGAATTGCTTATGAGCATGAAAAGAACATTTTAATTGCCAACACTCCGGAGGAATTTGTTCAGATGATCAAAAGGGCTGCAAATGACGCCACATTTTGCCAATCTGTTGGAAGTGAGGCAAGAGAACTGGTTAAGCGCAAATATGAAAATGCTGGCATTTCAAAAAAACTCTTAGATTTCTTCCATTCAATCTTGTAGTTGGGCAATGAAAAAAATACTGATCATTCTGTCAAGGGTTCCATACCCTCTTGAAAAAGGAGATAAATTAAGAGCATACCATCAAATTAAAATATTGTCAGAGAAATTTGAAGTGATCTTGTTTGCATTAAATGATCCGGCAACTCCCACAACACCTGAAGCAGTTAATGTCCTGGGCAAATTTTGCAGCAAAGTAGTTATTGTAAACTTAACCTGGCCAGGCATAGGATTAAATATTATTAGGACTTTCCTCTCAGGAAGGCCTCTTCAGACAGGTTATTTTTATTCATCAAAAGCAAAAAAACAATTAGATGCATTGATTCTAGAAACAAAACCAGACCATATCTATTGTCAATTAATAAGAACAGCTGAATATGTAAAGATTTTAAATTACAGCAAGACGATAGACTATATGGATGCACTCTCAAAAGGCATTGCCTTAAGAATTCCAAATGCATCTTTTTTCATGAAGTTTATTTTAAACATTGAGTTAAAACGGCTGCAGAAATATGAGTGTTCTGTTTACGACTATTTTAACAACCATACCATTATTTCAGAACAAGATAGAGATCACATTGATCACACAAGAAGATCTGAGATAAGTGTAGTTCCAAACGGTGTGGACACCGATTATTTTCAACCATCCAATCATCATAAGTCTTACGACATCATTTTCAGCGGAAATATGGCCTATCCCCCAAATATAGAAACGGCAAAATACATTATTACTAAGGTTTTGCCTATTGTTAAAAGAGAGCTGCCTATGGTAAAGTTAGTGATAGCTGGTGCCACACCTCCACTTTCTGTAACGTCATTGGCTTCAGAGCGTGTAATTGTTACGGGATGGGTAGAGGACATGAGAGAATTTTATTTAAGCTCCAGGGTTTTTATTGCGCCTATGCATACTAGCATTGGGATGCAAAATAAAATTTTAGAAGCCATGGCAATGGCAATACCATGTATCACCTCCTCCACGGCAAATAATGCGATAAAGGCTATAGATGGGGAATCAGTCTTGATTGGAGAAACCCCTGAAGAATATGCAAAACATCTTATCAAGATGCTAAAAAATGACCAATATGCCCAGAAACTGGGACAAAATGGCTATAATTTTGTTGTCTCCCGATTA
>DTSC01000255.1 GCA_012965625.1 Flavobacteriales bacterium
ATGTTGGCTATTGCCAACACTGGTTAATTTTACCTGACCAATGTTATCACTAAGGACAATTTTCCCCTCGCCATATACGATGCAATGTTCAGTTTTCAAGCTTATATAATTTCCTGGCAAAGAGATTTCTACAAGTTTGTCTTTGTTCGAGATCCTATATTCTTCAGATTTGTTGTCATAAAATAAATATCCTGTTGCGTCTATAAGCGGTTTGCTCTTCCCCGTTTCGACTGGTGAAAGGAAAGTTGAGTAAACATAGAATGAGTCTTGATTAAGAATCAATCCAGATGAAAGTTTATCATTGGTTAAGTTCAAAGTGGTATCTAAAATTGGAATATAAATTTCTTCCGGATTGATTGGGTTGTTTATTTGGAACCAATGTGAGATTATTGTTTCACAGGAATGGCTGATCTTACAGAAGCCATCAAAATTCAAGTATTTATTGCTGGCTTTCAAAGAGACGGTACCTGAAAAGGCAAAATTTGGACTCAATGTAAAGTTAACGGTATCAGGAATCTCGCCAACTGCAAAGGTTTGCATTGTTGTATCAACACCAATATTATTGAGTACTATTACCTGCTCCCTTTCTAATGCATCTATGTAATTATATTTTCCTTGGGCAGCATAGCTTTTCTTTCCAGCAATATTAACGTTGGCATCATATATTTCATGGTATTTTGTGATAATATTAGCGAGTATTTTAGCATTTTTAAGAGAGTCCATTTTTGCTTTTCTTCTAATGACGACTTTTCCGCTGTCAGGATATATACGGGCATCAGCAACATAGATAAACTCAACTTCTTCTGCCGAAATAATCTTGGTTTTCAGGTCGTAGTTTGCTTTTAAAGCAAAGAAATATAGTGAGTCTTGTTGTGGATGAACGGAGATAAATTTTGACCCCTTTAGAACGACTTCTTCACCACCTTCTATGAGCTTTTCAACATTGTCTGAAGACATTGCTACTTCACCTCCTTCCATATCCCATGTGAATTCATTTACATAACAGATATATTGATTTGGGTCAAACTCAACTAGTGACCCACCAATATTAGATTTAAATACCCCTTTTTTACTTACAAAGTCAATATGGGCGTTTACATTATCAGTTGCAAAAGCAAATTCAGATATCACATCAGATTCCAATTTAAATTCAGAAGTATCTGCATCAAATGCTTGTTGTTGGAACCTCATTGTATTGCTGAATAGATGGGCCTTATTTGCAACTTCAATTTGCCCCCTACCTTTCATGCCTTCAGGCCTAAGTTCAATCCTACCCTGCAATTCTCCTTCTCCTTGGTACATTAACATGGGTTTTTCTTTATCATAAATATACATTGCATTATTAGGGGGCTCCCAATGAACAGAAACTTCTTTGGCATCTACATCTGGAAATTCAACAGGTTCTTTCTGGCTTTTATTTATAAAACTTTTTGCATGAGCATTCATAGAGTCCAGATAGAAGGTGATATCATCCGATAATGTTGTAGAATGTAAATACTCCAATGTGCCATCTCCTTTTAATCCTTCGTGACTCAGGTTAATTTGCGAGGTGTATTGTCCTTTGCCTTCATATACAGTATACCCATCCTGCGGCGTTGGCCTTTCAAATCCCAATGAAAAATCCGGCCTTAATGTTAGATGGTCTTCAAAATCAGGAAAGATGCCTTTAGAAACAAAGGTTCCTGCTAAGGCAATTGCGGAAGGGTCAAAGTTGTCCAGGCTATCTATGGAAAAAGGTTCAAGGTGAAAGTAGAAGCTATCTCTTTTATAAACAGCTTTTTGGATTGATTGCCGTTCATAAAAAGTATAGGAATCTTTGAAGCTATGAAATATAGGGTAGGTAGGAGATGGTTTAACCCCAGATTTGTTAAAGGGTTTGTCGACAAGCAATTCTCCATTTATATACTCAATTACCGTTTTAATTGGAATGATCTTTCTGTCTCCAAATTTATCCGCCTCACCATAAACACTTAAGCGAAGTGAATCTACATTTTTCAAGTTAATTTTGAATTTGTCATATTCAAAGAAAAACTCTTTGCCGAAGAAGTCAAATAATCCGGCGTGAACTTGGCCGGCAAAAGTAAAATCTCTGTTTTTCTTTACCACAATCTTCTTCCCAGCAGGGTATAAGTAGACATTTTGCGAGTCACTAAGAAAGATGCTTCTTACCCCATTAATGTTTAGATCAAAGTTTAACAAATTGAGGCTAGCATTTTGTTCATTTTCAGTGAATGAATTAAATGTTATCACATCATAATCCTGCCTGCCAGCGTTTGCAGCTAAATATTTAAAGGCTTTTTCTTTTATGTAAACCCTGTCTTCAGAAAAGTCATAATTCAAGAATCCCTTATTGGCAAGATGCATGATTTGCTGCCTCACATCTACTATAGGTAATCTTAAAAATCCAGAGAATTCATTTACATAGAATTCACGAGTATCTGCATTTAATTTTGAAAACTGTCTTAATTTTACCAGTGGATGGAACTGATCTTTGCCTTGGATTGCTTGGTATAAATTATTTCTGAAATAATCTGTAGATATAAAGTCTGCTTTACTTTCTGTGGTAATTCCCCTTACCCGCCAGAATTTTATTTGTGGATCGTCAATATCCCAATTTAAGCCTTCAAAATCCATCTCTAGTTTATGAAATGAATTAAAATAGGGGCTCTGTGCCAACCCTTCTTTTTCCCTGATTAGCCGAAGATCCCTGCTTATCGTTCTATTATTTATTTTTTTAACCATAAACATCATCCGCAGCTTCGGATGATAGATTGAATCTTCATCCAAATAAATCGTTACTGCGCAACTTGAAGATGTAATACGTTCTTCTTCTATTACATATTTTTTTGAAGCTGCAACCATGAAGCGATCAATGGTTTTGTTGATGCTATCATTTTCATATTCAAATCTAATGGTAAGGTAAGCATCTTCTTCTTCGCTACCCTCCCCGATAAATTTAGCTCCGATGATTGAAAATCCACCTGAATAGTCTATATTTTTAAAAATGTTCTCAATGTTTAATTTCTTGTCATATGATTGAAATCTCGGATAAGTAGCATTTTCGACTGTTACATTGGCTTTGATTTTTTCTATTAATCGGCCAGTCAATGGCTTTTGGAAAAACTTTTTATTGTAAAAGGTAACATTATCTGCAGTGTAGCCGGCACTTTTAAATTTGATCTTATAGTCTGATAAAAATGCAATAATAACATTAGGCCCTATACCTGTTCTTAGCCAATTTACTTTTCCTTTTTTTCCAATCCATACCCCTTCTGTTGGATAATATGTTCCCGATGTATTATAAATAATACTACTATCGTTTTTTGAAAAGCATTTTAAATTAAGGTTATGAAAGTTGATATTAGGTAAGCTATCATAGCCAAATGTGTAATTTGTATTGTCAGATAGCCAGATTAATGATGGTGATTTATATAGAGTGTTTGAGGAAAAGAGATTGTTTGAGAAATCTAGATAAGCAATAATCTTTCGAGCAGTTGCTGTTTTAATCAATTTGTTCAAACTAATCTCCCATCCGATGAAACTCTTTTCTGATTGGTCACTGGTAGTAAAATTAATTAATGTTAAAAGGTAGTTGCTGAAATGTGATGGCTTCATTCTCTTTTTAAGCAATGAATTTGAAGTTTTATAGATAGATTCAATTTGACTTTCAGTTAGTTTTTTTGAGGAAAGACTGTATTGGAAATTAACAGAGTCACCTTGCATCTTCATCCTTCTTTTGTAGGTCTTATTGGCTGCTTTGAAGATCTGTTCTTGCTCTTTTAGTGGTAAAGTATCCACTTTCCAAATAGCATGAAATTCAGACATAATTGCTTCTCCCTCTGCTAGGGAAGCTGTCATAAAGCCATATAACTCATCATAATATTTATGAGGTTCGGAGGAGAATTTTCTTATTGATTGGGAATGTGCTATATTTTGGAAAAGAACACTTGTTATGATTATGCAAAGAAGAATGTAGCCTCGTTTCATATAGTTTTTTTCGCAAATAATAGGCACCTATTACCGCAGGATGAAAAGCATTCAATTACTCATTATCCTTGGCAGCTACCAGTGTTGTTGCAATATGAATAAATTCATCTGCTTTTAAAGAAGCACCACCAATTAGTCCTCCATCAATATCCTTGCACTCGAACAGATCTTTAGCATTCTTGGAATTGCAGCTTCCTCCATATAAAATGGATGTGGAATTAGCCAATGATGTGTCAAACCTATTTGAGATTAATCCCCTAATAAACGCATGTATGTTTTGGGCTTGTTCCGGAGAAGCTGTAATCCCTGTTCCAATTGCCCATACCGGTTCATAGGCAACAATAACCTTACCAAAATCTGAGTATGAAAGATGAAATAAAGCTTCTGATACTTGATTTTCCACAACTGATTCTTGATCGTTTTGATTTCTGTTTTTATCTGTTTCGCCACAACAATAGATTATATCTAGTCCTTTTCCAATGGCAACATCTACTTTTTCCTTTAAGCTTGAATTTTTTTCATTAAAGTTTTGCCTTATCTCTGAGTGCCCAATGATTACAGCTTTAGCTCCCACAGACTTTATAATATCAACAGAAATCTCTCCAGTAAATGCCCCATTCTCATTTTTAGAGCAATTTTGGGCAGCGAGGGATAGATTTATTAACCTATTTGCGTCCATAGTTGCTAGGTGTGTATAAGGTGGAGCAATGATGAAGTGGATATTCTTGTCTGAAAAAGAATAAGATTTTTCGACAATCGAATTAAAGAGTTCTATTCCTTCAAAAAGAGAAGTATTCATTTTCCAATTTCCAGCAAGAATATTTCTTCTCATGATTGTGTTTTCCTTAAGAGACTTATTGTAGTCTTACCCTTGGGTCCAGTATAGCGTAGGCAATATCTACTATAATATTTACTATAACGAATATTATAGCGAGAAATAGTGTTATGCCCATTGCTACAGGAAAATCATACTTTTCGAGTGCATCAAATAACTCTTTTCCTATTCCTTTCCATCCAAAGATATATTCTATAAATACAGCACCAGCCAATAAAGAGGCGAACCAACCTGAGAGCGTTGTAATCACTGGATTCAGGGCATTTTTAAGTGCATGTTTGAAAATCACCTTATAGAACGATAAGCCTTTTGATTTTGCTGTCCTGATATAGTCTTGTGAAAGAACATCCAAAAGAGAGCTCCTTGTTAGCTGAACTACTATTGCCAATGGCCTGACACCCAAGGTAAAGGCTGGCAAGATAAGGTTTTTCAATGTGAGAATTTCTCCTTCAAATGGGTCAATTGTATATAGACTTCCCATCATATTTAATCCTGTGATATGATTTAATTCATAGCCAAATAACCAGGCAATAATGATTCCAGAGAAGAAAGATGGAGCAGACATGCCTAGTACTGCAAGGAATAAAGCAGTATTATCAAACCAACTGTGCTTCCGAATAGCGGAAAAGATGCCAAGCAAGATTCCTACAACTGCCGCAAAGAACATTGAAGTCGCAGCCAACACCGTTGTTTCAGGCAAGGCTTCTAATATTATTTCGGATACTTTCTTTTTTGTTTGGTAGGAACGCCTTAAGTATGGGGCTTTTAAGATCACTAGCTTTTCCCCTATCCTTAGAAGCTCTGTGTAATCACTATACTTATTTCTATTTAAGTAAAGAAAATGGTTTTTGTTTTTTTCATCATGAATTGAAATCACCGAAAGGTCATTAATATACATAATAAATTGTATAGGTATCGGTCTGTCTAAGCCTAAGTCACGGTTTATCGATTCAATTGAGGCTAGATCAGCTCTTTGACCAAGCATCATTCTAGCGGGGTCTCCTGGCAATACATTGAAGAGCAGGAAGACCACTGTTACCACTCCTGCCAAGACAAGAAACCCATATATTATTCTCCGAATTAAAAACCGTATCACCTTTAATCTATATTAATTTTTCATTAAGATTCTGCAGCAAATTTCATAGCCTCATCATAATCTGGGATATCATTATTATGCCATTTCCCTTTAATGATTCCATTTTTTAACAATAATAAACCTGGATTTGATCTGATAATTGTTTGCAGTGTCTTTTCATCAGTTGTATAGTAATTATACATTGCCTGTACTTCATGGCGAAACGTATCAATAGCATCATATCCCGATGCGGTTAAGCCAATAAACGATATTTTTTTTTCCTGACAGGTTGCCGCCAGATCATTTACGTCTTTGCTCACTATTTGATTTTCTTTATCCGAGATATCATAGGCAATGATAATAAATACATAATTAGAATCAGATAAGAAATAGTTGGTAAAGTCTTCTCCATCTATAGAGGAAATATTGAAATCATGAATAGGCGGTTCATATCCTTTTGTTATTAAAATTGATTCTCTGTCAACAAACACCAAGTCTTTGTTTTCCCAGGGCTTGTCTTTATCAGAAAATTGTTTGGTGTTATCTTGCTTGTCTTTGTAATACCAGATATTTTTATATTCATCAATTAGTGCTCCCTCTGGAATAACCATCTGTTCAGGTATGCTTTTCCCAATAGCATATGGCCTAAAGTCACGTATTGGTAAATGGTTTAGCACATGTAAGCTAAAAAGGATTGAGAGCAGGGCAGGAATTCCAAGTACAACCTTATCTGAATGAGAAGAGAATTTTGCATTGTTTTTTCCAAAGTATATGATCGCAAAGATTACAGAAGAGAAGAATACAGGAAAACCCCATAAAATCACACCATATGAGAAAATTGCTATCAAGCCAATAGAAACAAGGGCATAGATGACATCCTGCTTTAATGTATTTATTCTGATATTCTTTCTTTCCTTGAATATGATACTCACAAAAATTAAGAGTATGAGGTCTTTTGAGAATGATTGCCAAGGTGTTAGTTTCAAGGCGTCACCAAAACAACCACAATCCGTCACTTTTTCAAAATATGCCGAATAAAATGTCAGAAAAGTAAAAAAGATAATCATCAACAGGAGCAACCAGGAAACAATTTTAATTCTGTTGCCAAATAAGGTAGCGAAGCCTAGTACTATCTCTGCAATACAAATAAGCACAGCCAATGGCAGTACTAGAGGTATCAGGAATTCAAGATTGAGAACATCAGGCGCAAAATAATCCTTCAATTTATACGAAAAGCCAACGGGATCATTGGCTTTAATTAGTCCCGAAACAATGAAAAGCGATCCGACAAGTAACCTTGAAATGATTGTAAGGAATTTCATCTAGGTGTTCTCCCTCCCCTCCAGTTTAATTAGGGCAAAAATAGCATAATTAATAATATCGTAATAGTTGGCATCAATTCCCTCAGAAATGAGCGTTTTCCCCTGATTGTCTTCTATTTGCTTTATCCTAAGCAGTTTCATTAGAATCAGGTCTGTTAATGAACTTATACGCATGTCTCTCCATGCCTCATCATAATCATGATTTTTGTCGGCCATTAAACCTTGTGCATCTCTAATGAAATTGTTATACATGCCTTCAACTTCATTCTCTGGCAAGTCAGGAACTTCAGTCATGCCCTCATCCAAAACGAGTTCCCCAATTTTTAATTGGATCAACGCAATTACCGAATAATTGACTATTCCAATAAATTCTGGCTCAACTCCTTCCTCAACACGTTGTTTTCCCTTCTGCTCAACACTTCTTATCCGTTGAGCCTTAATGAATATTTGGTCAGTAATTGATTTGGCCCTTAGGATCCGCCATGCTGTTCCGTAGTCTTGCATCTTCTTTAGAAAAATATCTTTAGATTTATTGACTGCAGAAGCGTATTCCGTTGTAGTTTTACTGTTCATGTATTCCAATACAATAGGCCATTGATAAACGCAGCTAAAGATAAGGTTTTTTACAAATTTCCATCTCTTAATTGCAAGGGGAAGTTGATAGATTTATCAAAACCCTTAATTATGGGTGTTATTAATGTAACACCTGATTCGTTTTATTCGCTAAGTAGAAAACAAACAGAGAAAGAGGTGCTTGATACTGCTGTTGGGATGATTTCTGATGGAGTTGATATTCTTGATATTGGAGGCTATTCTTCAAGACCTGATGCAATAAACATTGATGAAAAGACGGAGAAAAGCAGAGTGCTTTCGTCTATTAAGGCTGTTATTAAAGAGATTCCAAAAGCAACTATTTCAATAGATACTTTTAGGGGGGATATTGCTCATGCTGCTGTTAATGAAGGTGCAAGCATGATTAATGATATATCAGGGGGCAACTTAGATCCAGCTATGTTTAAGGTTCTTGCTTCCTTAAAAGTGCCATATGTGTTGATGCATATGAAGGGAACGCCACAAACAATGCAGAAAAACCCTGAATACGAAGATGTTTATAGAGAGGTATTTGAGTTTTTTGAGCAAAAAATTAAAATATTAAATTTTCATGGAGTTCATGATGTAATCATTGATCCTGGTTTTGGATTTGGTAAAACCCTGGAAGATAATTATAAGCTATTAAATCAGCTTGATGGTTTCAAGGTTTTAGATCGGCCAATTTTAGTTGGTATTTCCAGGAAATCCATGATAACCAAATTGTTGGATGTGTCCGCTTCAGCTAACAGCACATTAAACGCAACTACTGCATTAAATACTATTGCTTTAATGAAAGGTGCAACAATACTACGTGTGCATGATGTAGCCGAAGCTAAAGAGGTTGTTAAGCTTACAGATGCCCTTAAACTTTAGATGCTATCCTTATTGTTAGCGATCCTTTGTTCAAATTCCCGTATGATTTCTTCATCACTTTTGTCTAAATTTTCAAGAGAAAATTTAGCGTCATCTATCAAGATATGGTTGGGGTATTTGCTTATAAATTCTTGATACATTTTTTGGGCTTTAGCATTATCATTTTCTTGAGTTTCATATACAAATCCCTGTAAGAACAAGCAAGTTGATGCTTTATCGTAATTCGGATATTCCTCATAGACCCTTTTAAAAATTCCTATCGCTTGTTTTGATAAATTCATTCCCATTGCAATTTGGGCAGCATTGTAAAGAAAGGCAGGACTTAGGCTGTCTTTCTTATTGGCATCAGCAAAAGCAACGTATTCTTGTATAAGTTCATTTGCTGTTTCTTTGCTGAAAGCAGCATCTGATTTTGCATACAGTTTGGTTTCGAGCTCCTTAATTTTATCTGTACTTGCTTTTTGATTGGAACAAGCAATGAGGCTTGCTATAATAAGTAAATAAACAAATGGCTTGTATCTCATAGGAGGTTTTATTTAAGATTGTAATTTAGATTTTACCAGAGGAAATTTCATTTTATATCCTATGTCAACTTTCCCCTTGGATATATCAGTTAACTTTCTTTTCAGTAATCTTCTTTTTAAGGCGTTGAGATGGTCAACGAACAATTTACCTTCAATATGGTCATATTCATGTTGAATAATCCTTGCCTGAATATCTGAAAATCTCTCAATATGCTGATTAAATTCCTCATCATAATACCTGATATTGATATAAGGTTTTCTGCTTACTGGCTCTCTAATTTCGGGAATACTCAAACAACCCTCATTAAAATCCCACGCATCTCCATCCTCTGATAACATTTCAGCATTAATAAATACTTTCCTGAAATTCTCTAGCTCTTCATTTTCTTCTTCCTTAGCAATAGGAGAACCATCAACAATAAAAAGCCTTATTGGTATACCTATCTGGGGAGCAGCCAACCCTATTCCTTGAGCATTCTTCATGGTTTCAAACATATCTTCAATCAGCTTATTAATTTCAGGATATGTGGGACTTATTTCTTCACAAAGTTTTCTAAGTACTGGATGGCCATATGCAAAAACTGGTA
>DTSC01000256.1 GCA_012965625.1 Flavobacteriales bacterium
ATGGGAGGGATTTGGGTACACTCGATAACTTAACTCGTGCAAATGCAATCATTCCGGTAAAATCTGTTTCAGGTTTCAATAGAGTGATGCTTGACCTTTGACCATTTAAAAAATCCCCTGGTGTTTTAATTACAATAAATTCAATAGTTGATATATTTTTCTAAGGTATTATCTTACGCATCGGCATGGGGTAAAGCCCCCTGGAGTGATTTCTGAATATGCACCGGGGCTTCCTATGCTTACTATCCTGTAAGTACCTAAAGTGTTTCCAGCAGTCCTTGTCCATAGCTGGGTACCCGTTCTTGAATCAACAATAGAGCCTTTTCCCGAGGATAAATAGAGTAATTCATCCACGTTTGGTAGATGCCAGTCGGAGAACCCCTGCTCAACAAGACTCTCACAGTAAAGCAGTGCGTCGGAAAAGAACATAGAAGCAGACTGGTTGCTTACCATCGTTGGGCAGTCACAGCTACTGCCTGACATACTTAATCCTGTAGGTCCAGTAGGTCCTGTGGCTCCAGTAAGCCCCGTAAGCCCTGTAGGTCCAGTCACCCCTATTTGTCCACTTGGCCCGGCAGGTCCAGTAGTACCGGTTAACCCAGTAAGTCCACTTGGCCCGGTAGCTCCCATTGGACCTTGAGGCCCAGCCAGCCCAAATGTTCGCCAAAATGTGCCGTCAAAATAATAGAATGTATTATCTCCGATCTCAAATATTAGCAGGCCAGTGGCCGGTGCGGTAACTAAAGAAGTGTCTGTTCTGGGTATCAGTATTCCTTTGTCAGTGGACTGAAGTTCTAAAATAGCACTGGCATCAGGTAAGTTAGTTCCAATACCTACATTGCTGTTCTGTGCATACAGGTTCACATTTGAGCCCAGTAATAATACTAAGATTAGAACACAGTAAATGTTTTTGTTCATATTTTTATTCATTTAATAAAGGATCCATCTGGCAGAATTATACTTGCGCCGTTTTACCAATAATACGAATAAATTTCAAATGTCACAAGCGATATAAGTATCCTACCTGAAGGATTCAACCATCTCTTCAAGACGCTCTAATCCCATAAGCATATTGTCTTCAGGTGGGCCAAACGAGAACCGGAGCCAGTTTTGGAAGGGGGATTTCCCCCCTCTTTTGTTGCCGGGGTCAATATCAAAAAATTTTCCTGGAACAGTCATCACCTTTCTTTTAAGCCCTTCCTGAAAAAAAGCATGCCCATCATTTATTGGATCCGGAAGTGCTGAAATATTTGTCCAGATATAAAAAGTTCCATTTGGTTCAGGAGAACATTGAATACCCATGCCTTTTAGCTTCTGAAGCATAATGTTCCGCTTTCTGCTGAATACTTGCCGGACAGCATTGGTTTCCTGGTCTGCATAAGCAGGGTCAAGCACTTGCAGCGCTGCTCTCTGGATTGGTTGGCTTGGCCCACCGTCAATGGCGCTGGCAGCCCTTCCAAGGGTATCTATTAAATCTTTAGGCCCTATGGCCCAGCCAACTCTCCAGCCGGGATACCTGAATGACTTGGTTAGTCCATCGATGATTATAATGGGATCTTTGTCTACATCTTCAATATGGGATGCTGCCGAGGCAGGACCCTTGGTTGGCTCATTTCCGTTGTAATGAAAGTGTGAATAAAATTCATCAGATATTAAGCAAGCGCCGGTACTTCTAAAGGCACTTACATACATTTCCATCTCATCACCTTTAATAAAGTTGCCTGTAGGGTTGCAGGGGTTGCTAAAAACAAAAGAGTTTAAACCATAGTTATTTATTGTCTTTTCTATTTCGGTTCCGGGAATGCCAAAGCTATTTTCCTCTATTGTGGGAATTAGAACAGGTTCCAGGCGCCCGAATTGGTTATTGATCATATCCTCGTACGCTGTGTAGTCCGGACATTGATAGCCAAGTTTCCCATTACTCAGAGCACAAAAGACTCTCGTTAGCATCAAGCGTCCTCCCATACAAAGACTTACATTGTCTGCCGTATACTGGGAGTCTTTACCCTGTCTGTATAACCTGTTATAATGAGCAGCAACGGCCTCTCTAAGCTCTTGAGTGCCTCCAATTGGGCCATAGGCCTGATCACCTGGATCTATTTCTATTTTTCGTATTCTTGGTGGAGCTCCTTCCATTTCACCAATCTCTGGTTGACCTTGTCCGAGGTTTGACCAATCAGGATGACCATTATAAAACCCCAATTTCATTGCTTCTGCAACGACCCAGATAACGCCCATATAAGGCACATCTCTAAAAGGCGACGTTGTTTTATTTTCTGCGATAATCATGTTATGTTAGATAGTTAGTATTATTTTGAAGTCCGAAATTAGTAATAAAGGATAAAAACCAAGGGATTATTTTGCTATACTATTCAAGGAATTACATGCATTTTTCATTTTTTCTGAATACTTATTAACTCTTTATGTGGAAAAAAAATTCCAGATTTATGTTTATAGGTCAAATTTATTACTAGTATTACACCTGTAAATAAATTATTAACCTTCGAAGAAGAAATTTTTCGGATAAAAATCTATATCATGGCTCAAGGAAGATGTATGAAATGCAAAGAACAAGTTGAAATTCAGAATAGTGAAGAAGTGGTAATGAAGAATGGGATGAAAGCAGTGAAGGGCGAATGTGGTACCTGCGGTACTAAAGTGTTTCGGATTATAGGAAAGGCTTAGACATTTTTGATACCTAGCTTACCCAAAGCGTCTGCTTCTCTTTGAGGTGATTGTGTTGGAGTAGAATCAAGCGATTTTACGCTTGCTTTGATCAATGCTTTTCAAGAGGATGTTGCAGGCGTAATCTATTTGCTCCTCAGAAATTGTTAATGGTGGAGCAATCCTGATACAATTATCAGCAAACAGGAACCAGTCTGTGATTAGTCCATTGCTTAAGCAATGGCTTGTTACCGATTTTACGATTGCCGGATTCTCCATTTCCATGGCCAGCATCAATCCCCTGCCTCGAAAATCTCTTATCATTGAGTGTTTAAGCAGTTTTCTGAATTGAGCACCCTTGTCGTTAACCTTGGAGATTAATGTATCGTTTTGTAATGTTTGGATATTGCTTATTGCTGCAGCACAAGATACAGGATGACCACCAAAGGTTGTTATATGTCCTAGTGGCGGGTCTGTACTTAATACTTCCATGACATTTTTATCAGAAACAAAGGCACCTATAGGCATTCCTCCTCCCATGGCTTTTGCAAAAACTGCAATATCGGGAACTACATCATAATTCTCAAAACCAAAGAAACTGCCTGTACGGCCAAAACCCGTTTGCACTTCATCTAAGATCATCAGAGCCCCAACTTCAGTACATTTCTTTCTTAAAAGCTGTAAGTAATTATTTTTTGGCTCAATTACTCCGGCTTCACCCTGTATTGTTTCAGCGATTACACAAGCCGTATGCTCAGTAATCTTTGACAGGTCGGCTGTGCTATTGAAATTCAGTAAAGCTACATCTGGCAATAAAGGAAGGAAAGGTCTTTTATACTGTTCATTTCCCATAACGCTCAGTGCTCCAAAAGTACTTCCGTGATAGGCATTGTTAAAGCTTAGGATTTCAGTCCTTTTTGTATAATTTCTGGCCAATTTAAGAGCACCTTCAACAGCTTCGCTTCCAGAGTTTACCAGATAAACGGAATTTAATTTTTTTGGCAGTAAAGAAACAAGTATTTGGGCTAACTGTTTTTGTATTTCTTGCTGAAATTCGCCATAAACCATTACATGGGCATAACACTCTAATTGCTTTTTAACTGCAGATACCAGGTCTTTGTTTAAGTGGCCGATATTATTAACAGCAATTCCTGAAATAAGATCAAGGTATTTATTTCCCTGTAAGTCGTATAAATAGATGCCCTCTGCCCTTGCTATTTTAAGGTCGGCAGGCGTTTGAGAAGTTTGAGCTAAGCACAATGATTTTTAAATTGAGGGATACATTACTTTTAGGTATCCAAAATAAAATGTTAATCTTGTATAGAAGCAAATGTATTAAATATTTATATATTTGAATTTGTTAGTCATTGCTTGACTATTTTTTGCATATTCTAAACGAATATAATAACACAAAATAAATATGTCTCAGGAGTCGATTGGTAGATGGCATGATGAATTTATTAGCTGGTATGAATCACTGCATTATAACAATGTATTGTTTATGTTTAAGGGTGATTTTAGTCAAGATCTGATTAACTCAATAGTAAGATTGACAGATAATATGTCAGAGCTGGCTTTAGAAAATACAGTAGTGAAACAAAGACTGACTGGAACTATTGTTGAGTGTTTACAGAATATTTGCAGGCATGGAGAATCTAACGCGGAAGACAAGCTCTGTAAACCGGGGATAATATTACTGAGAAGGAAGTCAGGTTCATATATCTTGAATATAGGCAATATTCTTCCTATTGCTAAGGTTGATAATATGAAAAAGTATATTAATAAGGTAAATAGCTTAGACAAACAGGGATTGAGCAGTCTACACAAAGAGGTGCTTCAGAATGCCGAGCTTTATGGCAAATATGGAGCTGATATAGGGCTGATAAATGTAGCAAGAAATTCAGAAAAAATGTTTGGCAGTAATTTTCATGAGATTAACAAAAATTACTCATTTTTCTCTCTGGAAGTATATGTTTAATTATTTAGGATGAATTATGCATTGTTTGTAAAATGACAGTTCAATAAGACAAATTTTATGGATATAATTATCTTAAAAGAAACTTACGATACGCCCAAGGTGGTTTTGGATAAGGACAAGGGAATTTTTGAGATTTCTGGACGGTCTTATCCTGAAGATACGGCAGAGTTTTATATTCCTATTCTTGGATGGATTACAGAATATGTAGAGAATGCCAATGAAAATACAAAATTTGTTTTCAAAATGGATTATTTTAACTCGTCTTCATACAAGCCTTTTTTAGATATTCTGCTAAAACTGAGCAAACTTAGTGCTGCCGGTGGTAATGTCCAGGTAGAATGGTATTACAAAGAAGGCGATTGGAATGTTAAAGAGGCTGGTGAAGAATTCGCAGAAATTGTCGACCTTTCTTTCACCTATAAAACTTTCGAATAATGTCTTTCAATATTTATATCCATAATATAAATTTATTAGACTTATTAATCTTCGGATAATTTGGCAGTTTTCCGAATATTTATCACTTTATTTTTATCTTTCTTTTTTTTCTTCTCTTTAGGTTCATGATGAGTATAAAATGATTACCCTTATAAATGCATATGTAAAATTTTGGGGCATAATTTTCCTGTTATCTCTTTGCCCTTATGAGATACTCTGTGGGCAGCAATATACTTTTAAGCATTATTCAATTGACCAAGGCCTTGGACAAGCAAAGGTGACATCTATGTGCCAGGATCATCATGGTATTATCTGGTTTGGCACAAATGGTGGTGGAATTTCAAGCTTTGATGGCCATCAATTCATAGTGTACACTACTGATGAAGGCTTGGTTGATAATGATGTAAATTTTGTCATGGAGGACAAGGAGCATAATCTATGGATATGCACTTCAAATGGAGTATCCAGGATTAACAATAAGATAGGATATATTAATGGTTCTACGCCAGTGTTTATTAATTATTCTGAAGAATCAGGCTTGGCGCACAAACATGTAAATACGGCTGTTCAGGATGATGAAGGTGCTATGCTCTTTGGCACTAATGATGGTTTAAGCAAGTTGATTGCTGAACAAGGGAAAGAAGAGACTGTCCTTTTCTCAAACTCTAAGCTAGGCCTGAGCCATAATGTTGTAATGGCCATTTTACAAGATAAAACCGGCGTTTTATGGATAGGGACAGAGAGTGGCTTAACAAGGTATAATCCATATGCTCCTCAGGGTGCATCTTATACGTATTACTCTACAAATGATGGCCTTGCTGATGATTTTATCTCCTCGATTTTTGAAGATTCAGAAGGTACCATTTGGATAGGTACTAAGAATGGAATTTCAAAATATATTCCAAATGATTTCAGGAGATCAACTGATAAATTTGAATCGATTACCAATGTTGGTAAAATATTGCTAGCTGACATATCTGATATTTTAGAAGATCAAAGTGGAAGCATTTGGTTTGCTGGACGTGGAGATGTTGGTGCTATTGAATATTTACCTAGGTATAATCTTTATAGAAGGCTGACTAAAAAGCATGGGCTTGAAGACAATGATATAAATGTGCTTCTTGAAGATAACGAAGGAAATTTGTGGCTTGGATCATATGGTACTGGTGTATCAAAATTTACAGGTAAAGTATTTGAGAATTATACTAGAGAGCTAGGGATGCCTGATAATTTTACCAGGACTGTTGTTGAAGATATAAACCATAATATTTGGGTTGGAAATAATAATGGTGGTGTTACAAGGCTGATTCGTGAAAAATCTCCTGAGAATTTCAGTGGTTATAATTTTACCATTCAAAACTATTCAAAGTTTACAGGATTTATCAGTGACAAGGTTTATACCATCATTTCAGATAGATCAGGCAATTTGTGGTTTTGTACCGAGGAAGGCTTGGCAAGACTTCTAATGCCAGTTCCCTTTTTAATTCCTGAGGGAGAAACTTTGCCAAGGCTGAAGTTCCAAAAATACAATAAATCCAACGGAATGATAAGTGATAGAGTAAGAATGATATACGAAGATTCTCGAGGGGTTTTCTGGATAGCCTATGTTGGAGGTAAAGTTCAAAAGCTAACCATTTCTATGGGCAAACTGACCTTCCATGAAGACATATTACATCATAAACTAGTGGATGAATTTAACACTAATGCAATTCATGAAGATAAAATGGGCCATTTATGGTTTGGTACAGAAGCAGGAATGGTTCAGTTCTCTGTGAATGACACAACACAAGATCTTGAGAATCCGGTAAGCATTACTGTTAAGGAAGGCTTGGCGCATAATGATGTAAGGGCGATTACAGAAGACAAGGAGGGAAATCTCTGGATTGGGACAATTGGAGGAATGTCAAAAATCCAGCCATATCAAACGAATAAGCGTATAGTTAATTTTTCGGAAGAGGATGGCTTGCTTTCTTCAAGGATTTCTGTATTGAAGATTGATAAGGATCAAAACCTCTGGGTTGGTTCAAGTTTAGGAGTTTCAAAATTTGACTTAATAAAATACAGTGAGACTATTGAGAAATTTGATATGGTAGATTTTAAATTTAAATCATCAGGAGTTGTTTCATTTAAAAATTACGGCTACCAGGAAGGTTTTAGTGGCAATGAAATCAACACCAATGCTTCATGTATTGATAATGAAGGATGCCTATGGTTCGGTACAATAATGGGGCTGATTAAGTTTAATCCAATAGAAGTTAAGACAATTGAGGTTCCACCGATTATTAAATTACTTGGATTGGAACTATATTCAAAATCAGATGGTATTATTTCAATAAATATTAGTGACGAAGGTAAATTTAATTTCAGCGCTGCACACTATACTTTTAAGTTTTTGGGAATTAGCCATACCATTCCCAAAAAGGTAGTGTATCAATATAAGTTAGATGGATACACATACAACTGGTCTGAACCCACTACTAGCACATCAGTAACATTTAATGGCTTGCCTGCTGGAAGCTATACATTTAGGGTAAAATCCGGCAATGCTGATGGAGTTTGGAATAAAAATCCCATTAGCTATAATTTTACCATTCTTCCTCCTTTTTGGAAATCCGCCTGGTTCTATTTAATTGTAATTTTTCTACTTGGTTTATTGATCTATGCCTTTATAAAAATAAGAATTAGAACCTTGGAGCGAGCAGCACATATATTAAAAGAACAAGTTGATATAAAAACGATTGAACTAAAAGCTAGCGAGAAACAATATAGAAACTTGTTTGAAAAAATAAGTGATAGCATTTTTGTTTTTGAAAAGAAGACACATAAATTCTTGGATTGCAATGAGACTGTCTTAAGAGTTTATAACTATACAAAGGAAGAATTAAGAAAGATGACTCCGTTTGATCTGCATCCGGAAGATGAGCTGGAGCTTGTGAAAAAGACCATCAACCTTCCTACAACTGGGAATCTCAGAACCTATACTCATTTAACAAAACATGGTCATCAAATATTTGTGGAAATTGCTTCGGATGATATTGAATATAATAAAAAAGATGCTATGCTTTGTATTGTAAGGGATATTACAGAAAGAAAAAAAGCAGCAGAGAAAATAGAAAGAATTAATATTCAGCTTACCAGTAGTATTAGGTATGCAAAGAGGATTCTTGATTCTATCTTGCAGTCAATGGAAGGTTTTCAGGATATTTTACCTGGTTCTTTTATCCTATTCAAGCCGAAAGATATTGTAAGTGGCGATTTTTATTGGTACCATAAAAAAGATAATAAGATTATTATTGCGGTTGTAGACTGCATGGGGCACGGTATTGGAGGCGCCTTTATGTCATTAATTGCCAATGAACTGCTTCAGGATATAATTATAAACAGGAATATATTAAATCCACCTGAGATCTTGGCAGAGATGCATAAAGGAGTTGTCTCAGTTCTGACAGAGGATGGGAAAGTAGGTGCTACAGCAGGGGGGATGGACTTTGCACTTTGCTCCTTAGATTATAATAACAATATCCTTGAGTTTGCCGGTGCAGGCCGACGACTGCAATTATACAGAGATGGAAATGAGAAAACCTATGCTGGCAATAAGTCTCCTATAGGGCTGGTTTTAAATAAGGATGGGAAATATTCAGATGAATATTATAATACTGAGCAAGGCGGCAAGGAAAAAATCAAGAGTGACAAGATAAAAGTAAAGAAGGGAGATACTTTTTATCTTTTTACAGATGGATATTGTGATCAGTTTGGTGGTAAGGCTGGTGAAAAATTCATGCGAGACAGGTTCTCGAAAGTTTTATTGGAAATTCAGAAAAAGAGCATGGCTGAGCAAAAAGTGCTGCTTGACAGAACAATTACAGATTGGCAGGGATCACATTCCCAGATAGATGACATTCTTGTTGTTGGAGTTAGAGTATGAGGGCAGGAAGGATATCTTTTAAAGAGAAAGCAGAGTAGGATGTCTATCCCACCTGCTTCAAATTGCACTTTTGAATTTTAAGACAACGATTATTACCTCCTCTTCTGAGTTTTGCCCCTTTGTTGTAACTTATCACTATTATTGATTCTCCTTAATAATTGTTGTCGGAACTTTCTTTCAGCTTGGTGTAATTTTGCTACTTTTTTGATTGGGAGTACCTCTTTGTAAAGGGCTAAACATTCTTTTTTCATATCCAGTTCCTTTTGCTGAAAGATAATATGATTGTCAACCATTGCCGCCGCCTCTTCATCAGACATTTCATCAATTTTTACTCTTGTTGTTGTTCCGTCAGCATCTTTACGTTCGTGTTTTTTTCTATTTTCTTTTCGAAAGTTATGCATGTTTTCCTGGCATTCGTTGTAAACAGGCCAGAATACTTGCGCTTCTTCCGAAGTAAGTTTTAATTGAGAAGTGATAAAAGCAACTTTATGGGCCTCAATTTCTTTTCGTCTATCCTTAGGCACATCTTCAGGTGGGAGTTGTGCATGTGCTAGTATACCACTTAAGAATAATATAAGTCCTAGTAATCCAATTTTTAAAGTTTTCATAATTTGTAGTTTTAGTTAATTTCATTCATAATTATTATTAGATCAATATCATCATCCAATAAGTATTCTATTATCTCTTCATCATTAATATTGTCCTCAAATCCGCCAACATTGTCTGTTTTTAGTAACTCAATGATCAGGTCCTCTTCGTTCATCTCATAAATA
>DTSC01000257.1 GCA_012965625.1 Flavobacteriales bacterium
AATTCTCCATATTTCGTTATCAATGAAATTGATTCTGCTCCTCCACCGGCAGGACTTACAATTGAACTGGATGGTTTCACCACGCCGTTAACAGCCTCGGCAAATGTTGTTTGCGGGGCAACATATACTCTTAAAATAGGAATTGCGGATGTGAATGATAATCAATTAGAATCAGCTTTGTTTTTGGAGGCTAAGAGTTTTGGTGCTGTTAGCCCTGCTGCATTAAGTGCAAATACAACGTACTACACATCGGCGTCAGATTCATCATTGTTGGAAGGATGTGATTATGCTGACATTGAATTGATTCGAACGGGTAGTATCCTGGATAGTTTGCAAGTTTCTGTAACGTATACTGGAGCAGCATTAAACGGAATTGATTATGACACATTGCCTGATACGATCGTATTTGCTGCAGGATCTTCATCATATACCCTGCTACTCAATCCAATTTTGGATTCCTTGATTGAAGTAGATGAGAATCTGACTATTGCATTTACTGCCGTGCTTAACGATTCCCTTGATTCAATATGTTTTCCGTTTCCCAATGCTTCTGTTGATTTAATCATACGAAATCGCGCACAGTTGGAATTGACTGTCCCAACGGATATATTTTTAACATGCCCTGGAGATACGGCATTTATTTATGCCGCTATGACAGGAGTTATTGGGGATGCTGTCTTTTCATGGAGTACAGGTTTAAGTGATTCAGGAAATGTAGATACAAGTTCCTTTTTTGATGCACCCTCCACCACCACCGTTTATATTGTTACTGCATCAGATAGTTGCAGTACACAAACTTTGTCTGATACAATAACCGTTTTTGTGCCCAATTTCCCACCTCTCGAAATGAACCTGGATGACACCACTGTTTGCCTGGGAGGATCCCTTATTATTACCCCGGCAGTTACAGGTGGCAATGGTGAGTATTCCTACAATTGGTCAACGGGCGATACTGCAAGCTCGCTTTACCTGACACCTGAAGCAGACTCAGTTTACAGCGTTGTTGTTACGGATGCCTGTGGTGCAACGATCACCGCACAAAGTTTGGTAGGGATTAATCCTCAGCCAATTGCTGATTTCAGTTTTACCGTGACAGAAAGCAGTGAAGCCATACTAACCAACACCTCTACTGGCGGCGTTACATACTTCTGGGATTTTGGTGACGGTTCATCGTCGTCCGTAGAAAATCCGACTCATGCCTATAGCCAATCAGGATTGCATGCGATTACCTTATATGTATACAATCAATACAATTGTCTTGATTCAGTAAGCTACACAGTAGATATCATCACAAAACTTCAGTTTTATGTGCCTAACGTTCTCGACTTAAATAGCTTGAACCAGGACAATAATAGGCTCTATGTATTCGGTGAAGGAATTGAAACCCTTTCTTTTTCTATCTATGACAGGTGGGGGGAAATTGTTTACCAAACATCCGATGCCAGCACAAGTTTGCGCGGTGACGGCCTGTGCTGTGCATATGGTGAAGGATGGGATGGCACCTATAATAATGCGAAAAAAACACTAAATACATCCGTTTTTGCCTATATTGTTACAGGCACCTTTATAAATGGAGAAGAGTTCATGGAATCAGGTAGTATCACTTTAATAAAATAGAATATCATGAAAACAAAACTATTTGTCAACATTCATAAAAAAGTACTGACCCTTTTTTGCACCCTGTTATTCTGTAGCGGATATGCGCAGGACATTCATTTTTCACAATTCTACCAGGTGCCGCAGTTGATCAATCCGTCACTTGCCGGAGTGTTCGAAGGTGATTTCAGGGGAATCGTGAATTATAGAGATCAATGGACCAATATTGCACCATACAAAACCTATAGCATAGGTGTTGATGGGGGCCTCTTTAAGAAAAAACTTACGGATAAGTATCTTGGTGCCGGATTGTTTATCTACCAGGATGTTGCCGGAGATTCCAGGCTGAGCACTACACAGGTTAACCTTTCCCTTTCCAGTGTAATTACAATTAACACAGCGCATAAGATATCAGCTGGCATACAAGGTGGCTTTGCCCAAAGAAAACTCGATGAGACTGGTTTACACTGGGGTGCACAATATGATGCCAATGGGTATGCCCCTCAAATCGCCTCCGGTGAATCTGGAGTTTTTGAAAACTATACCTATGGCGACTTCTCTTTAGGGGTTTCATGGAGCTATGGAAAAAGTGCTACAAATATGTCCAGCAACAACCACCTGGCTGCCAATGCAGGAATTGCAATGTATCATCTGAATACACCCAGGCAAGGCTTAGACCTTGATAAACTGCACAGGGAGTTTATTGCACATGCAGGGTTCAATATTGGGGTAAAGGGCACTTCTCTTTCCCTGGTTCCTGCAATACTTTATTTGCAGCAAGGCCCTCTTAATGAAATCACTGCAGGGGGGATGTTGCGCCATACCATAAGAGAGGAATCAAAATATACAGGGCTCCTAAAAGAAACTGCCGTTCTTTTGGGTGCTTACTACAGGGTAGGGGATGCTTTTATACCATCTTTCATGTTTGAATTATCCAATTTTGCATTGGGAATATCTTATGATGTTAACACGTCATCCTTAAAAGAAGCAAGTAATGGGGCAGGAGGGTTCGAAATATCCTTCCGCTATATAACTCCTAACCCATTCAGGTACGGAAAAGGAACGAAATATACTCCAATGCTTTAGTGATAT
>DTSC01000258.1 GCA_012965625.1 Flavobacteriales bacterium
AAACACACCCAAGAGTACTAACAATGTAGAAATTATTTCTGCCTGTGTAATTGAGTTGCCAAAAATAATGTACACCTCATTAACACGAATCTTCTCAATAAAAAAACGTTCCACACCATTCATTATAAGATAAATGGAAAACAGCATTCCAGGTATAGTAATCCTTTTTCGTATCGACCAAAGGATACAGAACAAACCAAGCGCCATTACCACTTCATATAGAGGCGTTGGATAAACATTGCTTTGCAGATCAATTCCAAGCACATTATTTGGATAATTATAAGCCCAGGTCCATTCTGGTAAAAAAGAAAGCCATTCAGGTTGCGGAAGATCATTAGGAATACCCCAATCACCATCACCTGCCACCTGGCAACCAATTCTCCCTACTCCATAACCCAACATTAATACAGGGCCAGCTGCATCCAATAAGTGAATGATACCTATACCATTTTTTCGTGCATAATAGAGGCAAGCAGCAGTACCACAAATCAATCCGCCATAAAAAGTAAGTCCGCTAAACGACAGCAATGCACCGATAGGATCAGCCATTAACTCATCCGGATTTTCCAGGTTGTGAAACAGCTTTGCCCCTAAAAGCCCTGCTATAGCTGCCAGCATTACAAAATTGCCGATCAGCTGGTACGGGTGCACCTCCTCCTCTATCAGCCTGGGGACCTCAAGCTGCTGTTTTTTCTTTTCTCTATATTTAATAAAAATGGACAATAACGCAAGCAGTATTCCCCCCATTAAATTTCCTTCAAGAGACAAGATAAAACCTGGTGGATTAAGAACAAAGTCTGCATAATTCAAAAAAGCATAAAGCAGCTTATAGCCAATAATGAAACCAAATAACCCAGAGCTTAAAAGCTCTGGTAATTTAGCGGCCTCCCCTATCATCACTTTCTTCTTAAAGGACTTTAGCAAACCCTCGTTCTCCTTCCTTTTCAATTCTAATGAGAACACATATGCTCCTAAAAAAAATGCTATTGCTACGAAAAAGCCAAAACTCTGAATTGGCAAAGGAATGTTTACTCCAAAAAGGTCTTTTATCAGGTCGGTTATCGTGGGATACATTAGCTTAGATTATATGAAAAATTATTGGAGGAATTTAATTCTGTTCTTACAGGTTCAATGAGCATCAAGCCATCTTTGTCTAAACGACCAAGAGATCGTTTTACCAAAGCACCCTCCATCCCCTTTTTATGGTTTGCCTTTACCTTGATATAGTTCTCCGTAAAACCATTGACCGTGCCATCCTCATTAATTGATTCAAATAGAATAGTTGCCCTGGCATTCTCAAATTCTCTGTAAAAACTTCTTCGCTTCTTATCAGATAGCTGATGCAAGCTTTTTGACCGCTCAGCTCGTTCCCATTTGGGAACAACGCCATCCATCTTAATTGCTTTTGTATTCTCTCTTTCAGAATAAGAAAATACATGGAGGTAGGAGATATCAAGCTCGTTCAAAAAATTATAGGTATCTAAAAAATCTTCAGATGTCTCGCCAGGAAATCCAACGATCACATCCACACCTATACAGCAATGTGGAATCATTTTCTTTATGGCTATAACCCTGTCACTATAAAGCTTCCGCAAATACCTTCTCTTCATTCGCTTCAAGATCTTATCTGAGCCTGACTGCAGGGGAATATGAAAGTGAGGCATGAATCTCTTGGAATTCGCAACAAATTCAATGATCTCGTTGGTTAACAGATTGGGTTCAATAGACGATATCCTAAATCTTTCTACCGATTCTACCTGATCAAGTGCTTTAATAAGGTCTAGCAGGGAAACAGGGGTCCCTTTGCCAAAATCTCCAATATTGACGCCACTCAATACAATTTCCTTAACACCGCTTTTGCCGATCTTTTCAGCAGATTCTACCAAGTTGGCGATTGTATCACTTCTGCTTGCTCCTCTTGCAAGCGGTATGGTACAGAAAGCACAGGAATAATCGCAGCCATCCTGCACTTTCAAAAAAGAACGGGTTCTGTCTCCCTGTGAATAGGAAGGGATAAACTCTTTTACATGATCAATTTCACAGGCATGAACAGCTGTATCTTGCTTTTTATCCTTGTTTGAATGGTTGACATGCTCTAATATATTGAACTTTTCTGTGGCACCTAGTACAAGGTTTACCCCAGGTATGGCCGCAATCTCCTTAGGCTTCAGCTGTGCATAACAGCCTGTTACCGCAACAAAGGCTTCTGGCGCTATGCGCTTAGCCTTTTTTACCAGGTTTTGGCATTTTTTATTGGCACTCTCCGTTACTGAGCAAGTATTGATCACATATACATCCGGATCATCCTCAAAGCCAACCTTAACGTACCCATTATCTGTAAAATCACGGGCGAGCGTAGCCGTCTCCGCAAAATTCAGCTTGCAGCCCAGGGTGTAAAAAGCAACTTTCTTTTCTTTTGCCATAAGGCGCAAAATTACTAAATCCTTTGCTCTCTTGCATATTGCTTATCTCAATAATATGGTAATCTTTCTTTATTTTGTAATTTCATCTTTCTAATTGATTCAACCTTTATGAAATATAATTCGGTATTACTTCTATTGGCTTTCCTATTAACTAACTGTGCCTCCATATTTACAGGATTAGAAGACGAAATAAAATTTACCAGTAGCCCAGACAATGCAGCAGTATATATTAATGGAGAGCTGGTGAACACGACACCTTGCAATGTGACGGTAAGAAGAAAAGGTGAAAAAATTGCCATGATGAAGTTGGAGGGATATAATGATGAAGTTTTTGAGCTGACAAAGAAATTTAATGTTGTTACATTACTAAATTTATTTGGGCCTCCGATAACTGGTTTCGGAATTGACATCATAACTGGAGCAATTAAGGTACAGGATCCAACGTTTTATAATATTAATCTCTCCCAAACAAATAACAATACTAGTAACAATCAAGAATCAATTAAAAAGAAGTCCATAATATCACAGGTTGTAGAAACAAGGGCTGAAACAAAACTAGCAGAAGCAGAAGCGAAGAAAACCCGGGCTGAGACAGCCAGGATACTTGCAGATGCAGAAAAAGCAAGAGCTGAAGCAGCTCTTGCAGAAGCTGAGAAGGCTAAAAAAGATGCGAGTAGTGAAGCTGTACCAGAAGACCAACCCCAATACCGAGGAGGAGATCCTTTGAAAGGACTTAATGTGGGTAATGCAACCGAAAACCTGGTGATAGGTAAGTACTATGCATTACTAATAGGTATAGACAATTATCAAGGAGAATGGGCCCCATTGAAAAATGCTGTAAATGATGCAAAGGCAATAGAAACTTTATTGCATTCGAAATACAGGTTTGATCAATTCAATACTTTATATGATTCTAAAGCTACAAGGACTGCTATTATCAAGCAATTGGAGTGGCTTGTAGAAATTGTTCAGGAAGATGATAATGTTTTTATCTATTACTCAGGGCACGGTGAGTTCAAGGAAAAGCTTAATAAAGGTTACTGGGTACCATTTGATGCAAGCTCAAAGTCCGTTGCTGAATATGTTTCCAACAATGATATTCAGGCATTCCTTCAGGGTATAAAATCCAAGCATACCTTATTGGTTTCAGACGCATGCTTTAGCGGAGATATCTTCCGGGGAACCACCATCTCAGTTCCTTTTGAATCATCTGAGAAATACTACAGAAAAGTTCATAATCTAGCATCACGTAAAGCAATAACTTCTGGAGGAATAGAACCTGTGATGGATGGTGGCAAGGAAGGACACTCGGTATTTGCTTATTATTTAATTAAATCGCTTAGCAATAATAATGAAACATATTTTGATGCCAGTCAATTATACAATAACCTAAAGATTCCTGTGGTTAACAACTCAGACCAAACACCAAAGTTTAATCCGATAAAAAATACTGGAGATGAAGGTGGCCAATTTGTTTTCATCAGAAAATAGACGCTATTAGTGACATAGCTCCATCCTGAACTATTAAACCCTCTTGACGAGAACCACCCTACCCTTTCTTATATGAATAACACAAATTGCAGTGCCAGGCTAGCTGTTATCAACGAAAAGATTAGAAATAGCACTGAAGAATCAGCATCAACACTTAAAGATTTCTTTGCTTTTGCAGCACCTTGTACTACATCATTGCTTTCATTTTTGTTTATAGTTTTCATAGTTTTAGTTTTTAAATTATTCACTGTTTAATTTCTAAAACCATCCTGTGTAAAAATCATGCCAAAACACATTTACCTCAGGTAAATTTACGCCATTCCTCACTGGTAAACCACAATATAAAAAGCAATAAAGACCAAATAAATGGATTATTCGAGCATATAAGTTATAAAACCCTCCTTGCTCTAATCATCTCCCTCTTTCCAGGAGGTCCTGGAATTCGTTCGACATAAAACCCAGCCTTTTGGAGGCCCCTTCTAACCGAGCCTTTAGCAGAGTAGGTGGTAAAGACAGCATCCTCATTACAAGCAGAAACAATTTTATCAAATATCTCTCCTGTCCACAAGGCAGGCTGTTTTTGCGGTGAAAATGCATCAAAATAAACAAGGTCGTACTTATCCTGAAAATGCATCGTTCTTAAATCGACCTTGAGTTTTTTTAATAAAAATTGATCATTAATGTCCACCCAAGTGTTCCACGCACAAGAATGCATCTTATGGAAAGAATCTGCTTCTCCGATGATATCATCATAATTGAGCTTCTGAATAACTTCATGGGTAAGTGGGAAGAGCTCTACTGCAGTATATTGAATCTTATTTTCTAAGAGCCCACATTCCTTTAAAGTAAGCAAGGCATTTAAGCCAGTTCCAAAGCCAACCTCTAAAACAGAGAGCTCATTCTTTCTTATCTCTTTGAAACCAGCATTAATAAAAACATGTTTTGACTCCTGTATCGCACCGTTGATAGAATGATAATGCTCATCTAATTCCGGGTTATAAAGTGTATCTGAACCGTCTTTTGTTGTTATTATCTTAAACATTGAGAATTTTAAGATTCAAAAGGTTAATTTAAATATTAAATACCTTTATTAATCTTGCTGATAAAATTCTTTTTCATCATTGCCGCCCCTGTAATTATCCCTGAAAACAAGGCTCCTCCAACACCAACAGTAATAACATCCTGCCCAGTCATATAAAGATTTTTAACTGGTGTTTTTGCTCTCAGCCAATTTAATCTGAATCGCTCTGGCGTATGCTCCAGGCCATAAATTTCCCCCCTTTTATAATTGGCAAAATGCTTGGTGGTAAGTGGAGAAGAAACTTCACATACCTCTATCTTATCCTTGACCTGGGGAGCAATTTTGAAGAGTTTCTTCAGCATTCCCTCCTTTATAGAATCCTTAAAATTCACATACTCCTCTCCCCTCTTCATCCATCTTTCATCTTCCCATCTACCAAACCATTCATAGTTAGCCAGACTTATCACCTGCACGGTTGCTTTTCCAGGGTAATTTATTGGCCATTCCGGATCTTTGGCAGAAGGGAAGGAAACATAGGCCATTGGCGGATCCTTGTGAGGATTCCTGACACATTCCTCCAGGTCTGCATCTATATCATAACCATCATAAATCCAGTAATTATGCTTTGGTAGTTTCAGCTCTTCATCAGATCCATTCAATCCAATAAAAAGTCCCATATTAGCTGTTGAGGCCTTCACCTTTTGAAGATCTTCTTTGGCAGAGAAGGGCAATTTCAAGTCCTGGGGAAGCAATTCCATATAGGTGTTCCATGCGCCTGCATTGGAAATTATATTTTTGGCAAACAGCTCCTCTCCATTTACCATCTGAACACCAATGGCTTTATGGTTCTTGACAATTATTTTCTCCACTTCAGCTCGGATCATCACCTGGCCGCCTGCTTTTTGTATTACTGGGAGGATGTGCTTATAAATCTTGTCTGATCCTCCTACAGGATAATTCCCGCCATATAGATAATGGCCTACAACCATGGCATGAATTACAAAACTGCTCCGCTTTGGTGGACTTCCATAATTGCCAAATTGTGCACATAGTACGGCAATTAATTTTTCATTGGACGTCAGGCTTTTAAGAACTTCATAAGTAGTGCGGTCAGCGTATTTATAGAACCCTCGTCTAATATACTTGCCTAGAGACTTGCTCCAGCCTAAAGATAATACCCGTTCACCAAAGAAGAAGTTTACTTTGGCATTTACCGTTTTAACTAATTTATAGTATTTCCTTATTGCAGCTTCCTCCCCAGGAAATCTTGCTGATAGGATTTCAATTTGATTTTTTACACCAATAACAAAATCGTACTCCTCCTCACCAAAGATTGCTTTATCATAAACCTCTCCCATAGATGCCCATTGCAAGTTCCCATCAGTGATATAATCGAATGCGCGTCTTAAAAATGCTTTCTCATTATCAACCCTGCCTACATAATGTACTCCAACATCCCAATTATAGCCACCAGTTCTTTTGAAAGTATGGGTAAACCCTCCAGGTTCATAATGCCTTTCTAAAACAAGGGGTTTTTTACCTTCTTTTGCCATCAAAGCAGCAAGAGTAAGGCCTCCCAGCCCTGATCCAATGATTATCGCATCATAGGTTTCATTGGCAAGCTTTGAAGAAAATTTTATAGCCATAAATATTTTGAAAAATCAAATGTAACAAGATTTATAGAGTTTGTGATTTTATTTAACTTTGGCTGATTCACATTAATAATCTCCATGCTTTCAATAGCGACCAGAAATCCTGCACTTTTTTTTCGTTTTATTTTATTCCTTGCATTCTTAGGTCATGGCCTGATAAACCTGGAGTTGAGTCCTTCGATTGCCCTTCACATTAAATTATTAAAAGCAGTACTTCCAGCACCAATAGACCCACTAGCTGCTTGTCACGTTCTTGCTGGTCTAGACATCTCTCTTGCCCTACTAATTCTTTTCAAATGGAGTCCTAAATACACCCTGAGTTTAGCTGCTCTCTACTTAGTGGGTATTGCAATTGCAGGCTGGTCACTATATTTTGATAAAGAGAATTCTATTTTTGGTTTTGCTGAGATCATGCGACGATTACCCTGGATTTTATTCATTATTTTCCTCTATTTTCAAGCTGTAAAAAATGAAACCAAATATCACCTTCTGCGAATTGGCTTGGCCTTTTCCTTTTTGGCCCACGGAACAGCATCCCTTGGCTTACTTGGCATTAATGAAGGCCATATTGAGCTGGCTACGCAAATAATTCCAGAAGAAAATGTGCGAGATTTCGTATTTTACTCTGGTATCTCTGACACAATAATTGGACTTTTTATTATTACAGGACTATTTTCATTATGGGCCACACGCATTGCTATTCTTTGGCTAGTCTTCGTAGTATACCTCTCGTTTTCCCATGCATTTCCTGATGGTATCTTCAGGTTAGGATTCTTGTTGGCTGCTTTTTATATTGCAATAGATGTACGCTGTCATTCCAAAAACATTCTACAAGCCTTTAGTAACAAGGACTAGCTGCTAAGTGAATAAAGCAAAACATGATTTAAATAATATAATTTTTGTAATATTATAGTTTAGAAAATTAAATCTTTATCTAGAACTAATTATGAAGCCCTTTTTCAATTTCCTCCCCTCATATTTCCTTTTTCTTGTGCTAAACCTATTGTTTAACAATCAGGTTCATGCCCAAGGTGGAACTCAAAACACTTATGGAGGTCCTGGGCTTGATAAATGTAATGAAATCACTATTGCTTCAAATGGTGGTGCTATCATTGCAGGTGAAACAGAAAACGCTGATGGAGAACGTAGTATTGTTATTACAAGAACAGATGAAAATGGCAAGATAATCTGGGCAAAGACCTATAATAATGGAGTCTTTGAAATGCCTAATTCTGTTTTAAATACTTCTGATGGAGGGTTTGTTATTGCCGGAGAACGATATCCTAAATTCGGACAAAGGGAGCTGGCGTATATCTTTAAGTTAAATGCCTCAGGCAGCCAGGAGTGGTCAAGAATATATGATAGTGGAGGAAACATGGCAGAAGCATTGGCTGCAAAGAACACGCTTGATGATGGTTATATTATTACGGGTAGAGCTGAGCAAACACTGATGGTTACCAATGCTTTTCTGCCCATGACAAGCGAAATGAGGTACCTTTATTTATTAAAAATTAACAAAAATGGAAACCCCCTATGGAGCAGAAAGTACAATACAGGCCAGGAAGTGAGGATGAGCAGGGGAAATGATGTATTTTCCAGTAGAGATGGTGGTTACATAATTGCAGGCGAGTTCCAACACAACTCAAATTCCAGGAAAGACCTTGATATGTGCCTCCTTAAAGTTAATGCTCTCGGAGAAGTTGAATGGGCAAAGCGTTATGGCGGAAGTAAAGATGATGCCGGATCTGAGGTTATTCAGACGCTTGATGAGGGTTATTTACTTTGTGGAGAGACAGAAAGTCAAGGAGCAGGAAAACTAGACATCTCTTTGGTGAAAACTGATATAAATGGAAATCTAGAATGGGCCAAAACCTATGGTAATAAAGGTTTTGATCAAGTTGGTGCTATTGCAGAGCTGAAGAATGGCAATATAGTAATCGCTGGCAAAAGTTCAACTATTGATGAGAATGTTGATGCCTTGATTCTTGTTCTTGATCAGAATGGAAACATTCTTAATTCAAATTCTTACGGAGGCAGTAAATTTGAAAATTGCGTGTCCATAAGAGTGACAGACCAAGGTCTTTTGGTTGGTGCGAACACTATGAGTTATGGGGAAGGTCAAATGGAAATATTAATGCTCAATCTCGATTTTGATGGAAGGTCTGATTGCAATGCAAAAAACCCAGAAATCCAGGCATTGCGATATACTCCTGACGTAAGCGATGTAACATCACTGGTAAAATCAGAACTTATCGATGAAAAAACGGTTAAGAAAGCAGAAGGGCAAGGACATACAAAAGTTGAAAATGCAAATATGAAACAAAGTATAATTTGCAAATAAGTTTCAAGGAAATTAAATGTATAGTAAAAACGCAAATAAATATTTTCTGGAAAGAGCAAGGAATTCGCACTTCAAAAAAGTAATCCTTGCATTATTATTTGCCGGAATATGTCTAAACAATAATAATGTATTTGCCAATGAATGCAATGGAGTATCTCTTGATGTTGACTATCGTGATTGCTTCTGCATAACATTCAGGGCTAACCATAATGGACATTGCAGTTGCACCGTTATATGGGATTTTGGTGATGGTAATACACTCGTGGATAATGGCTGCAATATTACCAAATCCCATTGTTATGCCTCTCCAGGAACCTATACAGTTACAGTTTACGTTGATTGCTCTGGCGGTGATTGTGCCACCTCTGTTACTGTTTATATTCCACCGCCAAATTTATCATCTTTATTTACTAGTGATACCGTTTGTGAAGGCTTTTGCACCCAATTTACAGATCAGTCAACAGGGGATTTTACCCAATGGACATGGGACTTTGGTGATGGGAATGCTTCTACACAACAAAACCCTTGTCACCTATATGCAAATCCTGGAACTTATAGTGCAATATTAACCGTCACCGACACTAATTTATGTGATGATTACGATACGGTTCAGACAGTCCATGTTAATGCTAATCCTATCGCCGATGCAGGTACTTACGCAGAGATGTGTGGCGGTGGGTCTGTCATTATTGGAGGCAGTCCTACTGTGACAGGGGGGATACCACCATGGACCTATTTATGGACCCCTTCATCTGATCTTAACTGTTTCGATTGCGCCAATCCAACAGCAACACCGACAAGTTCTGATTTT
>DTSC01000259.1 GCA_012965625.1 Flavobacteriales bacterium
CTGGGAAAGCACATCATGCAATCCCCCACCGGCAATATTTGGGTCAAAGGTGCCGTAAACAGAATCTGTAACACCTGTTCCATACCACCTGCCCCCAAATGGTGTAATGGGTATATCATAAGGCGGTAATGACTCACAAACCGTATCCATTTGGGTAGGGCCTGCAATATTATCCACGTACACCAATTTATCTTCTGAACAACCATTAAATGTATAGGTAATGGTATATACCCCATTGGTGTCCGGATTGAACAAGCCATTGGGCTGTATGGAATCACCAGACCAAACGCCTCCCATTGGGCTGAACCCGGAAACCATGAAGGGAGGGGATCCGGGGCAAGCAGCTTCATCCAGGCCAGCATCCATCTCCTTTACAGTGATCCTAAGGGTATCTGCACACATCCCATCCATAAAATACAGAATATCATGCAATCCCGGGCCTGCTGTATCCGGATGAAATGTGCCAATAATACTATCTGTAATGCCTGGGCCTCTCCAGAAACCACCTGTAGGATTAGCCAGTAAATCAAATGGATTATCGGATTGACAAACCGTGGTGTCATTATTTATAATTTGAGGATCAATCACATATATGGTTGCAGTAACAGAATCTGGAGGGCCTGTTCCTCCAACATCCTGCACCTTAACGGTATAGTCAGTAGTAACTATAGGGCAGACCGTAAAGGGTCCTGGATTGCTGGGCAGCCCTTGGGTCCAGCTATAATTATATGCCAGACAACTAGATAATACTGCTTCAATATCAGTGCAAGTTCCAGCACATATAGAATCGTTTCCAACAGAAATAACAACATTTGCTGGGCAAGTGGAAAGCAAAAAGGAATCAGATAAAAGAAATTGCCACACACTATCACAGCCATCGATCATTTCCAAGTTAAAATCAATGTAATAATTACAGTTTTCATCCAAGGGTTGATCCAGCTCTAGTTTTATTGAAGTTGAAGAATCGTCAATACAATTTTGTGGTATAGCATTAATAATTGTAATATTTGAAGGCCCTGTTAGAACAAAATCACTGAAAGAAACAGAATTACACCTAAACGGACTTGAAAAGTCCAGGTCTATAATGGTGGAATTACATGTAGGAATTGGAGAAACCGACATTAAAGGTGGAACAGGTGGTGGAACTACGGAAGACCATGAGGCCTCCCATCCACAATAAGCAACATTGATATCAGACATAAAACTAATCGTCAGCCAACCACTAGCAGCTATTATCACCGGAGGTGCAATAGTACCAGAGTAAGCGGGTCCTATCTGAGTGGAAAAAGTATCAGGCCCATCGTAAAAACGTATAGAATCTTCTAATTCAACACAAAATGTATCAAAAACCATGGTAATCACACCTTGTGTATTAATGGTAAAGGTATAATCCTCATCATACAGATATATAGCCGAGGGGCCCTGGCTATCATAAAAGAGCCCCTTGCAATCAGTAACTATCGTGTCGTGCATATTAAAAGACTCTACCTGAGAAAAACAATAGCTTGCACTATAAATGAACAAGAAAAAAAGAAATAACCACCTTGTTATTTGGCCTTTTGCCAATTTAAGATTTATCGACAGCAAATCCATACTGGGGGTTTTTTAAAAGCAACTCTGAATTCCGTCTTAGTCATAAACCCTAAAAAATTATATACTGTCACGAATTGTGACTTGGGGGGTTGTAATTTCTTCGCTCCAATTACCAGCACGATCTACCATTTTAATTGTAAAGGAAGTGAGCTCTTGGGAGCCATTACCCAATAAAAACAGTGAATTGATCTTAATTGTTAAATCTCCCTCTATAGCAACATTGCTTTCAATAGGTGCAAGGGGAGAAACGTGGTACCAATCTGGATTTGCCAAGCGATTATCCTTAATCTGTAGTGCATACTCATCAGGATTTTCATATCCTATGTCACCATCCAAATCACTATAGCCAATAGTAATATACACCGGCTCATTATATTGAACTAAGCTTAGTGGAGTGATATCAATGAGTTTAAGGACTGGGATTTTAGGTTCTTCTTCTTCCTTCTTACAGAAAGAGAAAAGGATAATGAAAAGAAACAATATCGATATTCGCTTAGACATTAGATTATCTTAAGTGTAAAATAGGTAAGCATCAAGGTACTTGAACCATCATTAGGCAATTCAACAGGAAGCAAATGACTTGCATCTTGCACAAAGGCCCTTACATATAAATAGGTGCCAACGGGATAAGCAGATACATTTATACTTGCCTTATGGGTGAAAGAGACAGGATTTCCCCATAAATCATCTTCAATAATAGGTGATTCTATCTGTAATGCACCTGTATAATTATCTAAAAAATTATAAGGACTTGTATGTAGCTTATATTGATTGAACTGCATTTGACTTGCAGCAGTTTCATCATCTGAAACGGCAAACCAAACATCAACAACAGTATTTGCAAACACTCCAATTGGAGAATCACTTCCATTGATTCGTGCATATGGCTGTACTATGTTTCCCCCATAAAATGCAACGACACCAATTATACTGGGCTGCAAATTACCAATTGAAGGAGCATTCCCATATATATCAATAGCACCATTGTTTATCCAATTGGTGATATTCTGAATATAGCTTGCCTTTTTCTGATACCAATCTGAACCAGGGTCTACAGACAATGGCATTTTCCCTGATGAGTTAGGAATAATATTAATGAGCCGTTCGTGTAAAACAGAAAGAGCAGAATTACCAGGAAGCACCCTGTATTCGAATGTGTTTCCAGGGTCATTTTGTATAACTGAGTGGTAAACTAAAGTGTTGTATGCACTATAAATGGTCCGGAAATCAGGTTCAAATGTACCATCATGACACCCAGAATTGGAGCAAGTAGGCTTGAAAATGTATTTGTGGAGATAGGCAAAACCATTGGGATCCAGCGTTTCAACAAAGTCAACTTCTTCTGGTGGCTGCAAATCTGGATCATCAAATGGATTGACAGGCTCATCTTTCTTGCAAGTATGGAAAATTATCGATACGCAAGTTGCAAGAACAAATAATATATACTTATATTTCAATACCTTATAATGCATTTTAGCAATTAGGGATGATTATATACGGTCAAACAAAGACATAGAGTTTGGTGCAAGAAATCCACTGTTCATCACCTGGCTTTTCAGAGCATCTCCACCTAAAATTTCTGCAATAGTAGGAACCCCATCTGTTGTTAAGCCAATAGGATTCGTTTCACTTCCAACCTGCAAATTAACAGGTACATTGGGGCCAGCCATCACCCCAAATACACGCCTAGAATTGGTGTCGGAATGGTCGTATGCAAACCATTGATTATCTACATCCTTAATGTTATTATGCTCCAGGTTCCTACCACATTCTGGCATAGCAATCAAAATAGTATTGTTTGCCATTTCAGGGATGGATTGTATACAATTCCAAATATGACCTAATCCATGATCCGCACGATGCAAGTTCTTAAGGTATCCTGTAAAATTACTATGACAACCATCTACATTATTCATATTTACTACCGTCAGGGCGGGCTTAAACCACTTCATTAATTCGCAAGCATATCCAATAGTTCGCAGATCACCATTATCTGTAATGGGTGGAAAATCAATGGTGCCGGCACTTGTTTTCTCAAACATCTCTTTCATGAATAATTTGATTTCCTGCTTCTCATCATCGGTGTTATTCAATAGTGGTAGTGAGTTGCCTAAATTCTTAAAGCTATTATCGAGAAAATACTTCATCTGGTAAATAGGCGACAACTGATCTTCAGGATGGTAGACCTTTGCATCAGACAAATAATCAAACCCCTCATCACCAAAAGTGAAGGTGGGAGCAAAAAAATTCGCACCATATTGTGCACCATATCCAGCATAATTGCTGTGATTCAAAAGTGGAACTGAATTGCCAATACCATTTCCAACAAACCAGACTTTTGTAGCAGGGTAGCCACCATGCTTACGCAAGTATTCAAAAATGGTAGGAAAAACAGGCTTTAACTTTAAACCCTGTGTATTAGCTGTATTACCTTGCAGCAACGCATTTAATCCCCCATAATGGGCAGCAGTTGAACTTGAAACCTCTTTAAAGACTGTACCCTGAGATTCCAGGCTTTGACTTAAAATAGCTGGAATTGGATTAGGCCCTCCGGCTCCAGTGCCATATACAATCTTTTGAGTTGGAGCAGCCCCACTGAAGGTGTTATACATGATATTACCTGAATAGGGCAGGTCCTGGCTATCATCTAAATATCGCTGCAGTATCGATTCCTGTTGGCGAACTCCACCGGCAAAGAGTACATAAACCACATGTTCAGCCAGCTGGCTGCCGGTACTGGCAAAAAGACGGCCACTGGGCAGAATATAGGGGGCAATGACTGTAGCGGCAGCAATCTTTCCAGTTTTATTCAAAAATTTTCTTCTATCCATGGTGGGCTAATTAAAACAAGAGATTAATAAAACAGGTATTCATTTGAAAGAGCAAAGGAAAAATACACAAGCTCAGGTGTCACATTAGGATCCGATAATATGTAATTCCTAAAATAGGTTATTTCAGCCTCTGTTGGCTCTCTCACCAAAAATCGCCTATAAGTGTCAAAAACGAATCCATCAATATCTGCTCGCATGACTGAATCTGTAGGCATTTGCACCCCCTGCTTATTCATAAAATTGCTTATTATTACTTCCCGTGCAACCTCCTTGTCACCAATAGATTCAATGCATTGGGCAATATCATAAAGCTCGTTAGCAGATAAAGCCTGCTGGAACAGGTTTGCATGTAGAATTGCAGCATACTGCTGATCAGTTTTTAATTTGTTTTTAAATGCATTGGCCGGTAGAAGCACCTCATTATTTACCAGGTAGGAATCATCCTCTTTTGTACATCCATGAGGCACCAGAGACACCAAAAGTGAAACCAATAAAATTTTAGGAAACAGAAATAGTTTTATCTTCATTTTTTAATAATTGAAATTTGCGTATTCATCAGTTTGCAAGATTGCTCTTTGAACCTTTTGAATATCATGATCATAGAAAAAGGTCGTCATATGGCTATAAACCTCAGAAGTTGATGGCTCTCTTGCCAACAAGGTTTGGTACAACCATCTGAGCATGCCCTCATAGAACTCTTTAGAATTTATCATTATTGAAATGTAATCACCCTTATTTTGTCCTGAAATACCAAATAATGTTTCCGGGCTTTCATATTCAACCATCTCATAACCTTTGTCAAATTCACTCTGAGTTGGAAACCTTAAGAAAAGATCATTAAAAGAAGCTCTTAAAAAATTAAAGGTATTCATATTGATCTCATCATATACCTTATTATTTAATAACCGGGCATACACATCCTGGATCTCTATAGAATCCAGACGATAATATTCAGAGATTGCTAATACATCTTCCAACAGCTTGATCTTTTGCTTGGCAATCTCCATATTGAAGAAATCACCGTTAACAGAATCGGAATAAACATTATTTTTTAATATTGAAATAAATTCGCTATTGATTTGATAATCAGAAACACCTTCCAGCATCCTTGCTTTTGAAAGCTCATAAAACCGAATATAATAGGCGTGCTTATAAGACGAATCACCTTGCACAAAGTTGGTGCCGTTTTGCAATTTATTTATCAGCAGCCATCTAGCACTAGCACTTAATTCTGCAGCTTTCAATGCTGCTAGCTCGCTGGCCATTTCTGCATTCAGGGGTTCCCTTCCTATCAAGTCAATAAAGAGCCTGTTGATGTAATTTTCAACAACAACTGTAGGGATACCATCATAATATGGGGCATCGTTATCAGGAATAATTTCACTATCCTTTTTGCAAGAGATAGTAAGAACAGATACCAGAAAAAGGAAAACAAAACAATGAAAAGGGGCCAATATTTTCATTTTCAATAATATGGGATACTAGCAAATATACAAAAACCCTTGATATTATTTTCTCAAGAGGTTATTGTCTGAAAATAAAAAAGGGCTCCAGGTATTGAAACCTGAAACCCTATCTGGCTCCCCCTCTTGGACTCGAACCAAGGACCCTCTGATTAACAGTCAGATGCTCTAACCAACTGAGCTAAGGACGAGTATTTGAGGATGCAAAAATAGTGGAAATCTGAATTAATTCAACAAGAAATACGAATAAAAACAGGAGCTATACTTTTACGCCTATTACCAGTATATCATCCATCTGTTCATAAGTGCTGCCATCTGCCATTACATGTGCCTTCCACCCTTCAACAACTTCATCAAGCTTTTGTCTTTGTTTTTTCATTGGTAGCTGGTATATTTCCTTCAGCAATATTTTAAATCGTTTACCCATATATTTTTTTCCTTTAGGCCCACCAAACTGATCCACAAATCCATCGGTAAAGAAATAATACATGTCGCCTTTTTTCATTTCGAGCTCATGATTGGTAAACTTCCTTCCTCCATCATCACTATAAATGCCAATCGGCATCCTGTCAGATCTTGTCTCTTCCAATTCACCCTCTCTTATTCTTATAAGAGGGTTGTAGGCTCCTGAAAATTCCAGCTTATTATTCTTAAAGTCAAAAGCACACAGTGCTATATCCATACCATCTTTCTGTTTCCCTGCTTCGCCAGTCTGTTTCAGGGACTTTATAACCCCTTCCTTTAATTGCTGAAGTATCTTTGCCGGCTCATCTACTCCATTATCATTTACAATCTCATTTAACAAGGAATTTCCGATCATGCTCATAAAAGCTCCAGGAACACCATGCCCTGTACAATCAGCAGCAGCAATAAATGCCTTATCCTCCTTTTTTGAGAACCAATAAAAGTCACCACTTACAATGTCTTTAGGCTTAAATAGAACAAAGTTTTCAGGGAGGTGTTTTTTGATATCTAAATCACTTGGCAATATCGCCTCTTGTATTTTCTGTGCATAGTTGATACTATCCGTGATATCCTTATTTTTTAATTCAATCTCCTCTTTCTGTTTAACCACCTCAGCTGTTTTTTGCTTGATAATTCTTTGAAGGCCTAAAGTGGAAATCCTAATAGAAAAAAACACAAATGCCACAGAGCTAAGAAAATAGCCAATGTATGCAAAAATTGTCCTGTGCCAGGGCGGCAAAATAGTAAACGCATATATTGTCTCATTACTCTCATTCTCATAGAGATTAATTGCTTTTACCCTAAATATATAATCTCCTTCAGGCAAGTTAGTATAGTTTGCCTTAGATTCTTTCTTCCAGTCAGTCCAACCTTGATCAAAACCCTCTAAATAGCAACTATACAACAATGAAGCATCTTCCTCAAAACTGGGTGCAGCATACATAAATGTTAATGCATTGTTTATATACTCCAATTCAGGAATAAAATTCATTGGTTGATCATTTATCAATAAACTATCCTCATTATAAAATGCACCTCCAAAGGCAAGAGAATCTTTTCCAACAATGACTTTACGAATCAAGCAAGGATAAGAATCAGAATATGATTTCGCCTTTGCCATATCATAACGATATATCCCCCCGCTTCCACCTAACCAAGTAATTCCGCCTACATCATGATATATTGTATGTATTATATCTTCTGATATTGAATTAAAAGGGGTACTTGTCCATCCATCAGAATCAGAGGAGGCATTTATCACATATCCAATTTCATAGCTAAAATCATGATTTAAAATTGTCTCCATCCAATAGTTACCCATAACATCCTCCGAAAATCTATGGATTAAATATGTGTCGTCCATAAAACGGTCACCAAGCCCCTTGGATTTAACAAACCTCTCATCTTTATACTCATAAACGCCTTGGTCCGAAGTATAGAGGAGTTTATCTTTTACATTATAACCAAAAACTAATCCTCCAGGATGTCCAGCTGTTGAATCATGTTGGATTATTTTAACATCTTCCCAATATTTAGAATTAATATTCTCAGAAAAATAAAATCTTATTTCTAACAATTTTCCGTCCGTTGTTAGCCATAATTGCCCTTCTTTATCTTCACAGATCGAGTGAACATCTTCATTTATACCTAAAATACGCCCTTCATCCTTCCAGAAACCTTCAGAATAATATAATGATCCAATTCCATCCGTTGCACCCACAAACACACGATTAGAATCTACAGTTGAGTGCCACATTAACCATGGATCGTACTTGGCAATTAATAATACACTATGATTTTCATTTATTTGGTAAATCCCCTCATTAGATGCTACTAATAAACTTGTATTATCTTCATTTTCAATCGATACAAAATCCCAGCACTGGGTATTGATTCCACCAATCCGCTTAAATCTTGATGGCTCGAAATCAGTAATATTATCGGAATTTTTTTCATTACTTTTATTATGAACAATACCTTCATTCTCTAAATAATATGTTCCTGTTAATGAGGCCACGTATAGAATCCCATTATGCCGCAATGTAGACTGGATAGTACCCTCTAAACCTAACCTGCCATCAAAATGAGTTATAGGAGAATTGATTTCCGAAACCTTTGAGATTCCGTTTCCAAGAGCCAGCCAAAGATTATTCTGAACATCCAGATATTGAAAAAAAATAGTGCCGTCTTGCAAGCCAGTAGTTTTATTTAAATGATGTAATACCTTTCCTTCTCCATTCATAATTATAATACCACTACCCTCAGTTCCAATAGCATAGATATTATTTCCTAATAAAACACCATTATAAATCTTATTGTCTATAAAGAATTGATCTGCATCTGTTTGCAATGGCGTAATAACATTTAAGTGTTGAGGAGTCAACCTGTCTTTTGGGAAATAATCTACAGGTGTAGGTTCCATTATATATAATCCATGATCTGTTGTATTCATTAAAATTTTATCTTTTTTGTAAGGAATCATAAAATACACATCCTGAGAGTTAAACAATTCTCCTCCTTGAATCATAACCAACCGGTCATTCAATATCTTCTTCATTCCTACAGTCTTCTGCCGTACATATATAGTATTGTTTATATAAAACATCTTATGGAACCTGTTTTCCGCATTGGTAGAATTTAAAGACCAAACTTTAAACTTCTCCCCATCCCATCGAAATATTCTTTTAGAAGCCTGGAAATAAATGCCCTCTGGTGTAGAATGACAAGTCCAGATTTGACCAAAATCTTTGTCTCGTTGCTCTAGTTTGCTAAGTAAAGAGACAAACCTCAATTGACCATTTTTATCTGGTAACAAACAGCCTAAATCACTAACCCCACCAACAAAAATTACGCCTGCTTCGTTTATACATAAAGAACGCACATCACATTCGGTTGGCAAAATGATTATCCTCCAACCAAATCCATCATATTCAAGAATCCCATCATTATTGCCAACATAAATAACTCCTCTTTTGTCCTGCACAATAGCCCAATTCTGTGCCCTTGCATTATACTCCTGGGTAGAATAATTGCGAATACGTAATAATCCCCTTTCATTATAATTAGCTTTTGCAAGTACAGAAGAATCTTCTTTGAAAGAATCTTCCATTGCATTACCAAATGAAGTTTGCAACATGCTTACAAAGAAAATTGCAAACATCCACTTACAATACCAAAATTTATGTAAAGCCAAATCTGACAACTATTAACAAATTGACATTAAAAGTAATAAATGCAGTTATTAAAACAACTGTATAGCATTATGAATTATATTATTTTTCAGGCAACCCACAAAATTATTTGTTTCCTCTAAACCCTAAATTTAAATTCAAATTTCTTAAGGTCTTCATTAGCTTTTGTGATCTTTGTTTTTAAATTATTCTTAAA
>DTSC01000260.1 GCA_012965625.1 Flavobacteriales bacterium
GCTTTCAATTTTGAACCATCCTGCAAAAATTTGATTGCATGTTTAAGCTTAAAATTAAAATCATGATCATCCGTATTTGGTCCAAACCTTAATTCTTTCAGAACAACTTTAGAGGTGTTCGCCTTTATCTTTTTTTGCTTTTTCCTTTGCTCGTAGAGAAACTTTTTATAATCTATTATTTTACAAATTGGAGGATCTGTTTTGGTAGAAATCTCCACCAAATCCAGATCCAAATCATCTGCCATAGCCAATCCTTTTTCCAGTGAAACCACTCCTGGCTCAACGTTATCACCAACCATTCTTATTTGAGAAGCCGTAATATGCTCATTTATCTTATGCAATACCTCTGGTTCTCTTCTGGCAAAATATGGTCTTCTAATAGCTATGTTGGTAACCCCTCCTTTCAGTTGTTATTCATTTCTTTTTTCAGCCTTTCAGCGAACTCCTCAACACTACATACACCCAGATCACCTTCGCCATGCTTTCTAACGGAAACAGTTTTTTTAGATTGCTCAACTTCACCTACTATGAGCATAAAAGGTATTTTTTTGTGCTCCGCGTCCCTGATCTTTTTACCTGTTTTCTCGTTCCTATCGTCAATTAAGCCACAAATATCGTAATTATTTAGCAAACTAGAAACATTTTTTGCATACTCATTGTATTTCTCACTTATCGGGAGAATGATATATTGGTCAGGTGCAAGCCATAATGGAAAATCTCCGCCACAATGTTCAATTAGTAAAGCTATGAAACGTTCCAAAGATCCAAAAGGTGCTCTATGGATCATTACGGGCCTATGCTTTTGGTTATCACTGCCGGTATATTCTAGCTCAAATCGCTCAGGCAAGTTATAATCCACCTGAATTGTTCCTAGCTGCCATTTTCTTCCTAAAGCATCCTTAACCATAAAATCCAGTTTCGGACCATAGAATGCAGCTTCCCCTATTTCCACCCTATACTGAAGTTTTTTCTCCTTAACAGCCTCTAATATGTCTCGTTCTGCCTTTTCCCAGCTTTCGTCAGACCCTATATATTTTTCTTTATTGTCAGGGTCTCTCAAAGAAACTTGAACAGTAAAATCTGTAAATTCAAGACTTGAAAGGACATAAAGCGTTAGGTCTATCACCTTTAAGAACTCCTCTTTTACCTGATCTGGTCGACAAAAAAGATGAGCATCATCCTGCGTAAATCCACGTACTCGTGTTAAACCGTGCACCTCTCCGCTTTGCTCATATCTGTAAACCGTTCCAAATTCAGCCAATCTTATTGGCAATTCTTTGTATGAGTGTGGTTTGGATTTATAAATCTCGCAATGATGAGGACAATTCATGGGCTTTAGCAGAAACTCCTCTCCATCTGCCGGTGTATGTATAGGATGGAATGAATTTTCTCCATATTGCTCATAATGGCCTGAAGTAACGTACAAATCTTTATGGCCAATGTGTGGTGAGATTACCTGTTCATAACCATCCTTTATTTGGGCTTTTTGCAAAAATCTAACAAGCTTTTCTCTTAAGGCTGTACCCTTAGGCAACCATAAAGGCAAGCCAATCCCAACTTTTTTGGAGAAAGTAAAAAGTTCCAGCTCCTTGCCAATTTTCCTATGATCTCTTTTTTTGGCCTCTTCAAGCATTTCCAAATGTGCAGTAAGTTCCTTTTGTTTCGGAAAAGAAACCCCATATACCCTGGTAAGCTGCTTGTTTTTTTCGTCTCCACGCCAATAAGCGCCTGCAACACTTAACAGCTTTATCGCTTTTATGAAGCCCGTATTTGGTATATGTGGCCCCTTGCAAAGATCCGTAAAGCCACCCTGCTCATAAAAAGAAATAGATCCATCTTCTAAGTCTTCGAGTAAATCTAATTTATACTCGTCATCTTTCTCTTTAAAATAAGAAATTGCATCTTTTTTAGAAACTTCTTTTCTGATATATCCATTCTTCTGGCGTGCAAGCTCCAACATTTTCTTTTCTATCTTTTCAAAGTCATCGCTTGAAATTATCCTATCTCCCAAGTCTATATCATAATAAAATCCATTTTCTATAGGAGGTCCAATTCCAAATTTAACACCAGGATAAATGGTTTCAAGGGCTTCGGCCATAAGGTGTGCAGATGAATGCCACATGATTAGCTTTCCATCATCGTCATTCCATGTAAGCAGGTTCAAGGTTGCATCAGACTCAATTGGTCTATTGGCATCCCACAATACACCATTCACCTTTGCACCAAGTACGTTCCTTGCCAGACCATCGGAAATACTAGCGGCAATATCCATTGCAGTAGTGTTCTTTTTATATTCCCTGACTGTGTTATCTGGAAAACTTATCTTAATCATAATGGCTATGCGTTTTTACTTTGATAAATGAACTGCAAAGATAATTATTCACAATATTAACAAAGAACTATATCACTATTCAATATTAAATTGACACAACAATCATTAATAATCTCCAAGGTTAATTTATTAATTGAAATATATCTTAATAAATAGACTTATTACGATCAATAAAGCAAATAGATAGTTGGGAATTAATACCTAATTCGTTGATAATCATTAACAAATTCAAAAAAAAAGAAATAGATTTGTTTCTATTCTAGAAGGAAAAAGATGAGCAAATTTCATATTGGATCAGGCAATAGAACTCCTAAAATTGACTTTGATTCAGATTTGAATTATTT
>DTSC01000261.1 GCA_012965625.1 Flavobacteriales bacterium
CCGCTTCCGGGCGCAAGTATTGTATTGCTTGGCACTTCCCCACCCATTGGTTCAGTATCTGATATTGATGGAAATTTTCGGATTGAAAAAATAGAGGTTGGCCGCCACTCTTTACAGGTTTCTTTTCTTGGTTATAAGATGGCGACTATCCCAAATATCTATATATCGTCTGCGAAAGAAGTTGTTTTATTGGTTGAGCTGGAAGAAAAGGTGTTTGAAAGCCAAGAGGTTGTAATTACGGCAAGTGTAGATAAAACGAAAGCATTAAATCAGATGGCTGTAGTCAGTGCCAGAACTTTTTCTGTAGATGAGACTTCCAGGTTTGCAGGTAGTTTTAGAGACCCTGCAAGGATTGTAGCTAATTTTGCAGGTGTAACAGCTTCTGGCGATCAACGGAATGATATTATTATTAGAGGAAACTCGCCTTTAGGAGTTTTGTGGAGGGTTGAAGGGTTGGATATACCAAGTCCCAACCACTTTACCCAGCAGGGGGCGAATGGAGGTCCAATCAGCATTTTGAATAATAATTTAATAACCAATTCAGATTTTTTTACGGGGGCATTTCCCGCAGAATATGGCAACGCTCTATCAGGTGTTTTTGATATCAAGCTTCGCAATGGAAATAATGAAAAGCATGAATTCATAGGGCAATTGGGAATGAATGGCGCAGAATTATCTGCCGAAGGGCCATTGCCTGTTAAACAACGAGGGTCCTATCTATTGTCTTATCGATACTCAACAATGCAAATATTTGATAAGATAGGCATATCCTTTGGTACAGCAGGAATTCCCAAATATCAGGATATTTCATACAAATTTCATGTTCCAACTGAAAAATCAGGGGTGTTTAGTCTATTTGGCCTGGGAGGAATTAGTAATATACGAATTATTGGTTCTGAGCAGGAAGCAATTGAAAAACAAGCGGGATTGAAAGAGAATAAAAACTCAAATTTTGGCACGGATATGATCGCTTCTGGTTTATCCCATACTTTTTATTATGATAATAACCTTTTCCATAAACTTATAATAGGGTTTTCAGGCCAAAGGCGAAGGGTAAGTGTAGATTCTCTTCCTTTAAATGGTGACCCTCCCTTTATCAGCTATATAGATAGTACTCAAAGTGGGAAATCTACTATATCCTATTATTTGAATAAGAAGATTAATTCCAGGCATATAGTTAGACTTGGAGCAATAGCGGATTGGTACCAATTGGATCTAAAAGAGAAATATTATGACGAAATTCTGGATACTTATATTTCGTTAAGGGATTTTGGAGGAGCCACATCTTTATTTCAGTCATATATAAATTGGCGCTTTAAACCAAATGATTATCTCTTATTTACTTCAGGTCTTCATTTACAATACTTTGCATATAATCAATCGAGCTCTCTTGAACCACGTATTGGGTTAAGCTGGAACTTCGCTCCCAGGAAATCTCTTTCATTGGGATATGGGCATCATAGTCAAATGCAACAACTGGAAACTTATTTTTATGAATCCCGAGACAGCTTGGGAAATACCCTTAAAACCAATGAAGATCTTGGCTTTACCTATACACATCATATTATTGCTTCTTATGATTGGGCATTTCTGCCTAACTTTAGGTTGAAAATAGAAACCTATTATCAATCACTATACAATGTTCCAGTTTACGGAAACGCTTCTTCTTCGTTTTCAACTCTTAATTTGGGAGCAGAATATGGTCTTCTTCCTAGCCTAGATAGCTTGGACAATAAAGGTACAGGAATCAATTACGGCCTAGAACTTACACTGGAAAAGTTTTTTAGCAATAATTACTATTTCCTCTTAACGGGTTCTTTGTTTGATTCAAAATATAAGGGTAGTGATGGTGTCTTGAGAAACACCGTTTTTAATGGGAATTTCGTGTTTAATGTCTTAGCCGGAAAGGAATTTGTTGTAAAAAAGGTGAATATATTTTCAATAGATGCAAAAGTTACTACATCAGGCGGAAATCGCTACACACCCATAGATATGGAGGCGTCAAAATTATACGGAGAGGAAATGTTAAAAGATGATTTGGCTTATTCGCAGCAGTTCGACACTTATTTTAGAGCAGACATAAGGCTGGGCTATAAGAGAAATGCAAAAAAGGTAGCCCATGAATGGGCTTTTGATATTCAGAATATTTTTGATACTGAGAATGTTTTGTTACAGCTATATGATGAAGAAACCAATAAGATAGAATTTGCCTATCAGTTAGGCATCTTTCCTGTAGTACTTTACAGAATTGAGTTTTAGAGATTTTTTTATGTCATCAATCTTCCTTTTCTGTTAAACATAGCTTATTCGTATATTTGCACACTGAAAATATGAGGCTTTAAAGAGATGAACATGGAATTAACACCATTAACGGCCATTTCCCCAATAGATGGACGGTACAGAAAAGTGACTGACGTTTTTGCAAGTTACTTTTCTGAATATGCCTTAATGAAATACAGGGTGCTGGTAGAGGTGGAATACTTTATTGCTCTTTGTGAGATCCCACTTACACAATTGAAAGGTGTTAACAATGAGGTTTTTCAAAAGTTGCGCAATCTCTATATAAATTTTACACTTGCTGATGCTCAGTTGATTAAGGACATTGAGGAGACTACTAATCACGACGTTAAAGCTGTAGAGTACTTTCTTCGAGATAAAATGTCTGAACTAGGATTAACCGACTATCAAAGCTTTATACACTTTGGTTTAACTTCCCAGGATATTAACAATACAGCAATCCCATTATCATTAAGAGATGCCGTGGACAATGTGTATTATCTTGCTGTAAATGAGGTTCTTGAAAAGCTAAAAGACCTGCAGGATGCCTGGTCGGATGTCCCCATGTTGGCCAGAACGCATGGGCAGCCGGCATCACCAACCAGGGTGGGAAAGGAGATTAAGGTTTATACAGAAAGAATAAATGTTCAGATCGATCTGTTGAAAGCATTAAAATTTTCAGCAAAATTTGGAGGTGCTACAGGGAATTTTAATGCACACCATGTTGCCTACCCTCATATTGATTGGGTTGATTTTGGAAATAATTTTGTAAATAATATTTTGGGACTTCATCGTTCTCAAACTACAACCCAGATTGAGCATTATGATAATCTCGCTGCGCTCTGTGATAATATCAAACGTATTAATAACATTTTTATTGATTTAAATAGAGATATATGGACTTATATATCTATGGAATATTTCGGCCAGCAAGTTAAGAAGGAGGAAGTTGGATCTTCAGCGATGCCTCATAAGGTTAATCCTATAGACTTTGAGAACTCCGAAGGAAATGCCGGAATGGCAAATGCTTCATTTGAGCACTTCTCCTCAAAACTTCCAATCTCCAGATTACAAAGGGACCTTACCGACTCAACTGTACTGAGAAACTTGGGCACTCCTTTTGCTCATACTTTAATAGCTTGTAAGTCGTTATTAAAAGGGTTAAATAAGTTATTCTTAAATGAAGAGGTTATAAAATCAGACTTAATTAAGAATAAAGTGGTGATTGCTGAGGCTATTCAGACGATACTTAGAAGAGAAGGCATAAGTGATGCTTATGAGAAGTTAAAGGAATTAACCAGGATAAATGACCATTTTGCTGATGATATATATGATAACTTTATTGATGAGCTTGACGTTAGTTCTGACGTCAAATCTGAGCTTAAGGCAATCACGCCATTCAACTACACAGGTGTTTAATTTTTATCTTCCTATCCTGACAATCATTGGATGAAAGAAGCATTTAAGATTTTAGTTTATATCCGTGAGTATCGTAGGTCGCTGCTGCTAAATATTTTATTTAATGGCTTATCCATTTTCTTTTCGGTATTTTCGTTAGCAATGATCTTTCCATTTTTGGGATTGCTATTCGGCACCCAAGCTATAGTGACTGAAGTTCCTGAATTTGAATTAAAGGGTTCAGTTGTTATTCAGTATTTTTATTATTACCTGAGTAATATAATTGCCCCAGATGGTCTCATTACTATTGAAGGCCAGACCAGGGGGCTCCTCTTTATTTGTGTGCTTGTTTCAGTATTGTTCTTACTGAAGAATTTGTTCCGGTATTTTGCTGTATTTTTTATGGCAACTATTAGGTATGGGATGGTTAAAGACATACGAAACGACGTATATTCTAAAATTCTCATGCTTCCATTTGCTTATTTTACGGAGAGAAGAAAAGGAGATATCCTTGCAAGGATGACCACTGATATTCTTGAAATCGAAGTTTCTATCATACATTCAATCGAAGTAATTTTTAAAGATCCAGTAACAATTCTTGTTTTCTTAATAGCGTTGTTTGCCATTAGTCCTTCACTCACCGTTTTTGTAATTGTATTATTGCCAATAACTGGCTATCTCATAGGAAAAGTTGGAAAGAGCCTAAAAAAAACCTCTGTTAAAGGACAGGAAAAAATAGGAATATTGATCTCTGTTATTGAAGAAACGTTATCAGGATTAAGGATAATAAAAGCCTTTACCGCAGAGAAGTATTCTTTTCAAAAGTTTCTGAAGGTTAATAAGGAAACCAGCAAAATATTTGTTAGGATGCAGAGGAAGAGGGATCTATCATCTCCTATGAGCGAATTTCTTGGAGTAATGGTGATGGTAATAATCTTGTGGTTTGGGGGTAAGGTCGTAATATCAGGAGAAAGTTTAAGTCCTGAGATGTTCATTACTTATATAGTTATGTTTTCTCAAATTATATCTCCATCTAAATCTTTTACCACTGCATATTTTAATATCCAGAAGGGCCTTGCGTCGCTTGATAGGATAAATGTTATTCTCGGTGAGTCCTCTACCATTTCTGAAAAGGAGAACGCTGATTCGATAGCAAGTTTTGAGAAAAGCATTGAATTTAAAGATATGTCTTTCTCCTATGATAAAATCCCTACTTTGAGAAATATAAATTTGGAGATTTCCAAAGGGCAAACTATTGCTTTGGTGGGTCAATCAGGTAGTGGCAAAACTACAATTGCAAATTTGCTGCCTAGGTTTTATGATTATAATCAAGGTTCAATATTATTAGATGGAAAGCCCATTACCGATTATAAAATTAATGACCTTAGGAAACTAATGGGGATCGTTACACAGGAATCCATCTTGTTCAATGACTCTGTTCGAAACAATATAGCTTTTGGGATGCCTGAAGCAAGTTTAGAGGAAATAATAGCTGCAGCAAAAATTGCCAATGCCAATGGGTTTATTGAAGACTTAGAGCAAGGATATGAAACCAATATTGGTGATTCAGGAGATCGCCTATCAGGCGGACAGAAACAAAGACTGAGTATTGCCAGGGCGATATTAAAGAACCCTCCTATTCTGATACTTGATGAGGCTACCTCCTCTTTAGATACAGAATCTGAAAGAATGGTTCAGGATGCTATTTTTAAATTGATGGAGAACAGAACTTCTTTGGTGATTGCTCATAGGCTTTCTACAATCCAGCATGCGGATGAAATTTGTGTGGTTCAGGATGGAGAGATCATTGAAAGAGGTAAGCATAAAGATCTGATCATTAATAATGGAGTGTATAAGAAACTGCATGATATGCAGGCTTTCACATAGATATTTGCGATATGTTTGTTTGGCGTTTTATGGTAATTTCGTTCCTAGTGGTCCTTAAATTAGGGTCTTCAAATTTTGCATTAATTTTGCAAAGGATATAATTAAATGAAAATATCTGCATCTATATATTCCAGTAAAACTCAGAAACTCCCAGAGGTTATAAAAGATTTGGATGATCACCAGATTGATTTCTTTCATGTGGATTGTAGTGATGATCCAAGGGTTTTTGATGACCTTAAGGTGATTAGGGAATACAGCAATAAACCGATTGATCTGCATATTATAACAGATAGCCCTGAAAAGTATTTTGATTTAATTGCAACCCATGAAGTAGAGTATGTTACTTTTCAATACGAGGATCTTAAAGAACCTTTAGATATTCCTGCTCACATAAAGGCTAAGCTGGGTTTAGCGATTACTTCTGATACAGACATTTCAGTTTTTGAATCTTTTGCAGAAAGGTTCTCTTTTATTCTTTTTATGGCCACAACACCTGGAAAAAGTGCTGGAATATTCAATAAGGAAAACTTTAGAAAGATCCGAAAGTTTAGAACTGTTTATCCTGATAAAAAGATCCATGTTGATGGAGGAGTAAATGGTGAAGTATCATTTATCCTAAGGAATATGGGTGTATACTCTGCAGTTTCTGGTTCTTATCTTTTTAATGCTGACAAATTGGGGTCTGCCTTATTAAATTTAAAGTCTAATGAAGTTGATTCACATTTTCAAGTTAGAGACTTTATGAGACCTATAGATGAAGCTCCAATTCTATTTCCGAAGAACAGGTCCTTTGAAAAAGTGTTGAAATCCATTGAGGACAATAAACTGGGCTTTACCATCCTTGTAAATGATCAGGGTGTCATTGAAGGAATTATTTCAAATGCTGATGTGCGCAAAGGATTGATCAGGAATATCGCTGATCTCAACAACATAGATCAGGAATCTATTATTAATAAAACTCCAGTTGTTATCAATGAAGACGCTACTGTGATTGAATTACTAAGGCATATAAAGTCATATAATTTCCCAATTACTTATTTGCCAGTTGTGAATAATAAAAATATTGTAACAGGGGTTTTAACTTTTATTAATCTTATTAAAGGAGAACTATGATTATTCATTTGAATAAAAGTGTTGATAACAATCAGGCGAGTGTGATGGCAGAGGAGCTCAAAGCATTCTGCATAAAGAAAGATTCTGGACATGTGCTGATAACCTCATCAGAAATGAAAGAACTTGATAGCAAATATGATTCATTAGTTGTTGATACATTTGTTTTTGATACTGATATACAATTGGCTAGCCAGAATTACAAGAGTGAAACCAGAGAAATTAACTTAGGAGAGATCAAAATTGGGGGTTCTCACAACAATACATTGGTTATCGCCGGCCCTTGCTCCGTTGAATCTGAAGAGCAAATAAGGGCGTCTGCTGAGATGCTTAAGAGCCTCAATATTTCTACGCTGAGAGCCGGTTGTTATAAGCCCAGGACATCACCTTACAGTTTCCAAGGGCTCGGATTGGAGGGATTAAAGCTCTTGGACAAGATGAGGTCTGAATATGGTTTGAATATAATTACAGAAGTGCGTGATTCTACCCATGTGGATGAAATTATTGAATACGCAGATATTATACAAGTTGGGGCGAAATCTATGTATGATCATGGGATATTAAAGAAATGTTCTAAGATTAATAAACCTGTGCTGATCAAACGAGGATTTGGTACTACCCTTCAGGAATTTGTTCAAATGGCAGAGTTTGTATTGTCTGGTGGAAATGAAAATGTTATTTTATGTGAAAGAGGTATTAGGACTTTCGAAACAAAAACAAGGTTTACGCTTGATCTGTGCGGTGTGGCATATCTAAAGGAGTATACCAATCTGCCGATAATTCTTGATCCAAGCCATGCCATGGGCTATCGTTATGGTGTTGCTGATATCTCAAGAGCTTGTACAGCCATGGGGGTAGAAGGATTGTTAATTGAAGTTCATCCAAATCCTTCAGTAGCAAAATCAGATGCAGCTCAACAATTAGACCATGATCAGTTTACAGGGCTTCTTGGTACCCTTAGAGGAGTTGCAAAATCTATAGGCAGGGAAATTATCTGATATGAGTTTTTTGCTGAGAAATATTGAATTTTTAATAGAAAGGTCTGGTGGTACCTCCTCCATTCCTGAATTGACAGTGCCCATTAAGTGTATCCAGGATGGGAGTGAGATTGCTACTCCAGAAGACCTGGTCACGCTTTCAAATTATTTTGGTCACTCAACAGATTCACTATTAAAAAGGGACCTGAGAGTGATTGAAACAGTTTCAGCAAGTGAGATTCAATTCCTGGTACTCGATATTGATGGGGTAATGACAGATGGAGGAATGTATTACACAGAGAAAGGTGATGAATTCAAACGTTTTGATACCAGAGATGGTGTTGCCATTCGCAGGCTTACAAGAAATGGATTCAAAGTAGGAATAATAAGCTCGGGATTTCTGGTTAATATAATTCAGAGTAGGGCAGACTTACTTGGAATCCAGCATGTTCACACAGGACAAGATCCTAAATTAGAAACCTTGGAGAGATGGAGTAAAGACCTAAAAATTGGAATGGAACAAATTGCCTTTATAGGAGATGATCTAAATGACAAAAAGGTAATGGAAGCTGTAGGTGTTTCTGCTTGTCCTGCTGATGCTGTAGATGGGATTAAGGAGATTGCCTCTATTATTCTCAAGAAAAAAGGGGGGAGAGGCTGTATCAGGGAATTTGTAGATCAATATCTCTTGGTTCCAAATAGATTACCAGCCTGAGGCTAGCACATCAACCAGGTGTAATGACTTTAATTGAATACTGTTTTTGGCAGTATAGCTATCTATATGCATAAGGCAAGACGTATCTGTTGAGATAATATATTCAGCATCTGTTTTCTTGGCATGTATCACTTTTTGCTCTACCATGCTGCTTGCAATAGCTTCAAACTTAGCAGCAAACTGTCCGCCAAATCCACAGCAAACATCTGCATCTTTCATCTCTTTTAAAGTTAATCCCTTTACTTTTGATAATAGTTTCATAGGAGCATCATTTACCTGATACTCTCTAAGGGAAGAGCAGGAGCTATGATAGGTGCCAATGCCATTCAGTTCTGCACCTAAATCTTCAACTTCTAATACATTTACCAAAAAGTCTGAAAGCTCATATACATTATCTCTAACCCTTTTGTACTTATTGTGATCAACAGAGTTATGAAATATATCGAAATAATAATTTTTTACCATTCCCGCACAAGAGGCCGATGGCATAACAATGTGCTCGCTTTCAGAGAATTCGCTGAGAAATTTTTTTCCCACTTCTTTTGCTTCATCCCAATAACCGGATGTATATGCTGCTTGGCCACAGCAAGTTTGCTCAATATTATATTGAACCTCACAACCGCATTTTTCCAAAACCTTAACCATGTTTTTAGCAGTTTTTGGATAAATCTGGTCCATAAAACATGGAATAAAAATATCAACCTTCATCTTATTTAGTTACAATAACACAATAAAATACGTACGAATGTACAAATTGCAGTGAATATTAAAATAGAAATTGGCATAATAAACCACTATTATAACCTTGTATTTTTGGTTAAGCCATCTGGTATTGATGGCTCTTAACGGTCTCTATAAACCACTTTACTCCATCTAAAGGAGTATCTGGATATACTCCATGCCCCAGATTAGCGATATGTTTTTCAGGGCCAAATTCATCCAGCATTTTGGTCGTCTTTGCAATTATGGTCTCTTTATCCGCGTAGAGTACTGCCGGATCTAAATTACCTTGGATTACCTTGTCTTCTCCTATAGCAATCTTTGCTTTATTGATTTGGATATTCCAATCAATACCGAGCACCTCACAGTTTAGTTTGCTTAGGTCGTCAAGGGCAAAATGAGCTCCTTTAGCAAAGACGATTTTGGGAGCTTCAGTAATTGCTTCACAGATCTTCTGTAGATAAGGGATCCCAAAGATGCTATATTGCTCAGGACTCAAGATGCCAGCCCAGCTATCAAAGATCTGCACAAGGTTGGCACCGGACTGAATCTGCATTTTTAGATAATTGATTGTACTGACCGTGATTTTAGATAATAGCTTATGCGCAGCTTC
>DTSC01000262.1:0-5441 GCA_012965625.1 Flavobacteriales bacterium
AGTGACTTATCCGTTACCTTTGTAGCGAGGGGGGGACTCGAACCCTCGGCCTCAGCATTATGAGTGCTGCGCTCTAACCAGCTGAGCTACCTCGCCATTTTCCTGATTTATCTCTTTCTGGTATCAAAAAGACCAACCAGAAATAAGAGGCGCAAATATAATGGTTTTAATTTTTTAACAATTATAATCAAAAGCAATATTTTATTCCTATATTGCAACAAAGAATAAATCAAGAATATCTAATGGAGATAATGAAAAAGTTCGAGCTCGAATACATAATTCGCACTTCACCTAAAGTCTTGTTCACCAGATTGAACACTGCCGACGGGCTCTCACAATGGTTTGCAGATGATGTAAACATCAACAATGGCATTCATACCTTTGTATGGGAAGGTATCGGCCAGGAGGCAAAAAAAATCAAGGAAAAAGCCGGTAAATTTGTCAGGTTCCAGTGGCTGGATCAAGATGATGACTCTTATTTTGAATTTAAATTGGAAATTGATGATATCACTTCGGAGGTCGCTTTGATCATTACTGATTTCGCTGAAGAAGATGAAATTGAAGAAGCAAAATTGCTTTGGGATAGTCAGGTAAACAGCCTCATGCAATTATTAGGTTCATAGATCGTTTTGTATTTTAACGAAGCTTATTAAGCAATTATAAGCTAAAATACTCCTATACATTGCTGAAAAAGCTCCACATATTTACAGTTAAGTCATATATACCTCCTTTTATCCTCACCTTTTTTGTAGTGCTCTTCATCCTATTGATGCAATTCCTGTGGAAATACATTGATGACCTGGTAGGAAAGGGACTGGAATGGACCATAATCGCTGAGCTGATGTGGTATACCTCTGCCAGCCTGGTACCTATGGCCCTGCCACTGGCCATATTGCTCTCTTCCATCATGACCTTTGGAAACCTGGGAGAAAACTATGAGCTGGTGGCTTTAAAATCAGCAGGATTGTCGCTCTGGACTGTCATGATGCCACTAATAATGGTCTCCATATTTTTAAGCTGCATGGCCTTTTATTTCTCTAACAATGTGCTTCCCATCGCAAATTTAAAGATGGGTGCACTCCTTTGGGATGTGACCCAGCAAAAACCATCTTTAAATTTAAAGCCTGGCGTTTTTTATAATGGAATAGAAGGTTATAGTATCAGGATCGACAGAAAAAACCAGGACAACAATACACTTGAGGGTATCCTGATATATGACCATAGCAGCCGTCAAGGAGCTAATAAAATAGTAACAGCAAGAGCCGGAAGGATGGAAACTACGGAAGATGAAAGGCATATGATCTTTACCTTATACGATGGAAGTACTTATGAAGAGATGGAGGCATACCCAATACGAAACAAGAAAAACACACAATTCAGAAGAATTTCATTTAAGGAACAGACAATCAAATTTGACCTCTCCTCGTTTAGACTAAGCAGAACAAATGAAGAATTATTTAAGGATCATGAGCAAATGATGAACCTAAACCAGCTGGTACGTGCACAAGACACCCTGCAGCTTAAGATCATTGAAAGAGAAAAAAAGCTGCTGACCAGCATGAAGAATAAATATTTCTTTGGAACCCACATGGATACAATCAAGACCCTTCCTGTAAACAAAAGAGAAAGCCTAAGGAATAATCATGCCCTTAATTTAAGTGAGGAAATACCCTTTTCACAAACAAAGGAACAAAAGATGTTCATCATTGAAAGTGCTCTGAAGACTGCAAGGCATAACAAAACTTATGTAAGCGTATCAATGAATGACCTTGACCATAAAAGAACAGGAATAACAAGGCATAAAATTGAATGGCATAGAAAATTTACTTTATCCATAGCCTGCCTGCTCCTGTTTTTTGTGGGTGCACCCCTGGGAGCAATTATACGTAAGGGAGGCCTGGGTATGCCTGTGGTAATGTCAGTCATATTTTTCCTCATATACCATGTATTATCAATTACTGGCGAAAAAATGGCAAAAGAAGGAGCTATAGAAGCATATATGGGAATGTGGCTTGCCTCAATAGTTTTCCTTCCCTTGGGAATATTTCTTACTTATAAGGCTACAACAGATTCGGTCTTATTTGATATTTATACTTACAAGAGTTTTCTAATGTTCTGGAGAAAAGATTAAGTATCCCATATCAATGAATAGAACCACCTTTTTCATTCTTGGCTTCATAACATTATTTGGCTTTTCCGCCATTGGTGGCATCATAATGGAACAATTACTGGATATTCGCTTTTTAACGATATTCAATGCTCCCTTGCCTTGGCATCAACAAGGAGCTTATGGTTTACTTTATGGAATTGTTTCGGCATTTATAGCATGGGAAATTGTAAAACTAAAATTTCTCACATCTACCCGGACCTTCTTTGGGGGGCTTATTAAAAGTCTTAATTTGAGTATCTGGGATATCGTTTTTATTTCCTTTTGCGCAGGTACTGGCGAAGAAATACTATTTAGAGGGGCCATACAACCATATCTTGGCATTTGGATAACTGCAATTTTATTTGTTGCCATTCATGGATATTTAAACCCCTGGAATTGGAGAATTTCTGTCTATGGGCTTTATATGTGTTTTGTTATTGGAGGAATAGGAATCATGTGTAACAAATTTGGGATTACAAGCTCTATCGCTGCTCATTTCGCAATTGACTTTTATTTGCTCTTAGCCTTGAATAATATTGCAGATGAACCCCTAGTACGTGACCATGAATAAAAGAATGACTATTTTATTTTCAAAAAAGTTCTGGGTTGCTTCATTTATGACCATATTCCTTATGGCACTGGATTATTGGGCATGGGATGAGGTGGTTTCATTATCTGTGAAAGGTTTGCCAGCATGGATCTATTATTTTGTAATTCTTCAATTAATTTTAGTATTGATGATTTACACTTTTAGTAAATATTACTGGGGCAATAAGGAAGACAAATAATCAAATTGGAAGTTTATATTACCATAGGAATTTATCTGATTACCACCTTACTCATTGGTTTTATAGGTTACAGGAAAGCCCGGAAAACTCCTGATGATTATTTTCTGGCTGGCAGAAACATGGGTGGACTTATTCTCTTTTTTACATTCATAGCAACAAATTTTTCCGCTTTCTTTTTTCTTGGGTTTTCAGGAGAGGGATACCGCATTGGATATACGTATTATGCCATGATGGCCTTTGGAACTACATTGGCTGCATTGTCATTCTATTTTATAGGATATAAAACGTGGCAGCTTGGTAAGGAAAGAGGATATATTACTCCAGCTGAAATGATAGGTGACCTCAGTGGAAGCAAAACACTTAAATTGATCTATCTATCAGTAATGATCTTCTTCACCCTGCCCTATCTCGCATTACAGCCAATTGGAGCTGGTTATATTATTGATAATTTAACTAATGGGCAAATACCTTATTTCACTGGATCGGTAATTCTAACCATTTTTATTGTACTCTATGTTTTCACAGGTGGAATGCGTTCAGTAGCTATTACTGACCTTATGCAGGGCCTTCTGATGTTTATTTTAATGGGGTTGGCAGTCTGGGTTATCTCAAATAATTTGGGTGGTTTTGAAAAAGCAAACCAAGAGGTGTTTGCATTGAAACCAGATCTGTTTTCCAGGCAAGGCCTTCGAGGGTATTTTACGGAGCAAAAGTGGTTTAGCCTACTGATCCTTTGGACCTTTTGTGTGCCAATGTTTCCGCAGATGTTCATGCGTTTTTTTGTTTCTAAAGACTTGAAGTCACTTAAAACCTCCACCATTCTTTATGCTATTGTCCCTACTTTCCTATTCATTTGCCCAGTAATTATTGGTGTTTTCGGACATCTTACTTTCCCCAACTTAACAGGGAAGGAAGCTGATCAAATATTGCCTATGATGTTAATGGAACATTCTCCCAAATGGATCGCTGCAATCGTGATGGTTGGAGCACTTGCAGCTTTTATGTCAACACTGGATTCGCAATTATTGGCACTGAGCACCATGTTTACAAGGGATATATACTTAAGTTATATCAATAAGAAGGCAGGCTTTAAACAGCAAGTGCTGGTAGGCCGGATATTGATAATTATTGCTGCTATAATCGGCCTGGCAATTGCTTACAATCCTCCTGGTACATTATTTATTATAGCCAAACAAGCATTCACAGGATTTGCAGTACTTTTTCCAGCTACTTTTGCATTGCTCCATTGGAAGGGGGTTACAATAACCGGATGCATTGCATCAATTGTACTGGGTGAAACGATGGTAGCTGCAATTTATTTCGGCATCATCCCAAATGAAATACTCATGGGTTTTGATCCTATTGTACCCATAATGATAATCACAATAGTTTCTTTGGTAATACCCTGGCCTGCCAAGAACAGCGGTGGCACTGCAAAGGCTATTTTACCAAGGTAACCTTTTTAGGATATACCTGGGATCCAACCTGTAGCTCCAAAGTATAAATTCCAGCAGAAAGGCCAGCTGCAGGGATACTGATATCCATTTCCCCTGCTCCCCTTTCTCCAAGATCATCAGAATATACTACTTCGCCGAGGTAATTCCTCAATACAACTGCGAGATGATCCTGTTGCAATAAAGTAAATGAGACGAATAGATCGTTCTTAACTGGATTTGGAAATATATTTATGCTTTCTCCTTTTATTGACTCTTCTACACCAACAGATATTGAAATCGGAGATGCGCTAACCGTGCATCCATTAGCATCTGTAACCACAAGATTATATGTTCCTGAACCAAGGCCTGTTGCTATAGCTGTTGTTTGGGCAGCTGCATCATCCCACAAATAAGTATAAGGACCAGTGCCACCTGTTACAGTTGCAATAGTGCTGCCATCAGTACAAGAGTTACAAGATGGACTTATTCCACCGCAAGTCACAGCCAGAACAGCAGGTTCAGTAACAGCTGCTACTGATGTAATGGTATCACCGAGGCCATCAACAACAATTACAGTATAGGTTCCAGCACAAAGCCCTGTTGCCGTTGCATTGGTCTGTGCTAATGAATCATTCCACAGATACGTATATGGAGCGACACCAGTATCAGGAGTAGCAGTAATCTCACCCTCACAATCTCCATTGCAAGCATTGCTGATTATCGAAAAAGTAATAGGTTCTGGTACTTGCGACCAGATTTCAATATCGTCCACCGCTGCCTCAACAAGACTTCCACCATCAAGGTTTTGCCCTAAATGAGTACTATCAGAAGCAATGAATTTTATCTGTACATTATTTGAAAGGCTAACATAATCCTCTACGTTAAAGACAAAGCGCCTCCAATTGTTATCGCCCACATAGGTAAATTCTACAGGCACCCATATGTTGCCATCATCTGTAATTTCTACATACCAGGGATCATTGCCAGGATTTGCTGAAGAAGGAGAAGCATTACTAAACCATCGACGATAGGTAATTACCGGATTATAGTAGCCTGATAAGTCCAACT
>DTSC01000262.1:5486-9680 GCA_012965625.1 Flavobacteriales bacterium
ACAGCACATTGGAATCCCCCTGAAGTAAACTGCGTGGTAGGCGCCAGCTCGTAGCTATTATCGAACATACCCTCAGGCTGCTCATATGCCCACATTCCAGTTGTAGCATCATCACCAGGAACACCAAAGGACCATCCCCCTGAGAAATTATTAAAGTCAAAATCTTCTACGGCCTCTTTCAGGTAATCGACCAAAACATAATAAGGCAATGTAGGGTTCTCAGCATTTGCACCAATAGGCTGGACCGCAGCCAGTACTCCACAGATATTATCGACCACGCCTATGTAATATTCTACAATCACACCCTTAACCTGGGCAGGAATGGCTTTTTGGTAGTTAGAGCCTCCTACATTTAACATCACCAATTCTGTCCATGCTGTATCCCCTTGTAGCCTGTAGAAAAGTTTCACATCACCCAAATACGTTGTTACCCCCAGGTTAAGGGTTACATCTATAGTAATGTCTTGCCCGGCACTAGCCGCTGTAATATCAGTATGTGTTAAGCTAGCATTGGAGATCAACGTGATGCCATGCTTACCAAACGCATCACAAATATCCGCAATATTTGGTGTTCCATTCGATATATCCCCATCATCATCATCTGCTTCCAAGACATCCAGCAAGACATCCTTAAATGCCTGTCCTTCATTTCCGTTAGATGTCTGTGCTTGCAATCCATAATAGGCCTCTGTAAACAGCGCCATAGTAGCATCCATATCAGAACCAAAATTCAGATACAAATCCCACCAGGCTCCTGCAATGATCTCTCCATCGCCATGCACCTCACCAACTATATCATCAGGATAGATCTTAGGATTTATATCATATCGCCTTATAAAATCATTAGGATCAGAATCATTGCCGCCTACTCCTAAGATTGGGTTCTCTGTAATGGCAAGACCCCAAACATCTGCATAGCCCTCCCCCATTGCGCCATTCTGAAAAGACCCACCTTGATCCTGATAAAAATTGTCATTAATACCATGGGCATATTCATGATAAACGACATCACCTACGGTAGCATAAGAAAGACATCCACCGCCAGGAGCATAAAAATTTATGGAAAAACCATCATAAAAGGCATTACATGTATTTGAGTTGTCATCTACATTAGTTTCCAATGAAAAATCCATCCCAGTAAAAGTGGGGATCTTGGATTTTAAATAGTCATGAACAATATTCACATGATAGTAAGCCGTTCGCTCCCTTATGTTAGCATCTGAATCAAAGGAAATAGAATTTGGACCTGCAGCAAAAGCAGTAGTAAATGTAGGGGTAACATTATTGGTCTTAACAGTAGACCAGGTACCTTCCAAGTATACAAAACCTGTTGTAGAACTTGTAATGCCGGTTGTAAGATGTCCAAGAGAATCAGTGAAATAATTCGTGTTATTAATTCTCAGCTTAAGATTCGGCAAGGGCTTAACCTCTGATGGATTATACGAATGTGTCGGATAAACCGTTCCATCCACATCCACTTCCAGATTAGCCTTTGGAGCATGAGTAACAACCTCATTTTGTCGATAAAGTACTTTGCCGTCAACAGCGTCCAGCAAAGTTCTGTATCTGAAAGGAATCTTGTCCTCACCAAAGCCAGAAACCATTACCTCATATACCAATTTGTAATTGTTCTTGTTATTACCTGGAATGGGCAATATCAAAAGCGCAGCTTCTGCCTTACTTAAGCTAATCGATCCGCCCAGTCCTTTACCTGCCAAATTTTCTGCCGTAGCTACTGAAAGCTCTGGAATTATGGAAATACTAATATCATCATACACATCGACACCAAACATTATCACTTTGTTATCTAAGGTCATCTTCACCGTTAACCTGCTAAAAGCTACTTTGAGGCCTTCGTGTTCTTGATAGAAATTAATATGATGGTGTTTTCTTGAGGTGCTTGCATTTGACAGCACCAGTTCTGAGACTGGAACATCAAAACCTGAAAGCTCATTTACAATAAAGTTTAAAGCTCTTTCCTCAGGAGAGCTACCAAAAGTGCTGATCCCTTTCCCATAAGCTCTATGAGGTTTTCGGTTTTCTTCATTAAATACAACCTGCCACGTAGCATGCCTGCCAACAAAGTTAGCCCAACTTTCTTCCGCTCTCAATTTTTCCTGCAAAGCAATATTTGGAATCCTCTTATTATTCTTGATAAATCTAATGTCCTGACTTTTCTTATCTGTATTTAATTCTCCGGTTGCAAAAGAGAAAGGAATAACAATAAAAGCAAGGGTAAATAAAGAGATAATATTTTTCATAGTTCTCATAGCCTTAGTGGATTAATATATTGTAATATTTACAAAAAGTACAATAATCTTCTGTTTAACAGGCGACAAGTTATAAATAATTGTGTGTAATCCAAAATGCCTGCTTTTACTTTTAACTATTTAATAAAATCACATGACCTCATAAGGAGCTATGTTGGTTTGGGCGTTTTTTGAGTCTTTGTTAAATTTCCCTATCTTTCCAACTGCAAGAATATATGTGGTGAACATTTTTATAATGCTATTCAATGAACGACTACCTAGAATTACTGATCTTCTTGGCGGGCTTTTTAGTGGTGTCAATAGCGGCCAACCAAATCGCCAAATACTTTGCCAAGGTGAAGCTTCCATTAATAACAGGATTGTTGATTACCGGGATCATAGCTGGCCCATTTGTTCTTGGATTAATTCCTTCGGATGCCCCTGAAAAACTATTTTTTGTAAACGATTTTGCTCTTGCCTTTATAGCATTTGCTGCAGCTGCTGAATTATATTTAAAGGAGCTCCGGGGAAGAATGAGAAGTATTACATGGATGAGTTTTGGTCAGCTGGTTCTGGCTTTTAGTTTTGGAAGCATTGCGATCCTTTATCTGTCAGATAAAATTCCTTTTATGTCAGCTTTGAGCATGCCTGTGAAAATTGCTATTGCAATGTTAGGAGGCAGTATTTTTGTTGCTCGTTCACCAGCCTCTGCAATAGCGGTTGTGAATGAACTAAGAGCCAAAGGACCATTTACCCAAACAGCCATGGGGGTTACGGTCCTTGCCGACTTCCTTGTAATTATTGTTTTTGCTGTTGTCTACTCCATAGCCCAGGCTTTAGTACACGATATTGAGTTCAACTTTACGTTCATTATTATTTTGATGTTTGAGCTGTTACTAGCATTTGCTTTTGGTTATGTTACAGGCAAGCTCTTAGGAGTGGTTTTGTCTATTAGAATTAATTTGGCCATAAAATCGGTCATCGTACTTTTTATAGGTTTTGGGGTTTATTGGGCATCTCACTTCTTAGGACTGTGGAGTACGGAGAATCTGAACTTTGAGATTTATGTTGAACCGCTGCTCATTTGTATAATCGGGAGTTTTATTTTAACCAATTACTCAAGGCATAGAAACGAGTTTCTGAAAATTCTTCACGATGTTGGTCCTGGAATTTATGTGATCTTCTTTACGCTAACCGGTGCTGCTATTTCCATGGATATCTTAGTCAAGGTTTGGAAAGTGGCCTTAATACTGTTTGCCGTTAGGTTAATTGCCATAATCCTTGGTTCTTTATTAGGAGGGTTTTTGGCAAAAGACCCCTGGAAGTATAACCGAATTGGCTGGATGCCCTACGTGACACAGGCGGGTGTTGGCCTGGGACTTGCCACCGTGGTCGCAAACAATTTCCCTGGATGGGGTGAAGAATTTGCCACGGTTATAATAGCCGTAATCGTTCTTAATCAGCTCGTGGGTCCTCCTCTGTTCAAGTGGGCAATAAATATGGCAGGTGAAAGCCATGCCAAGGCGGAAACGCCAGATTTTGATGGTGAGAAAAATGCGGTCATTTTTGGTTTGGAAGGTCAATCCTTTGCCTTAGCTAGACAGTTGAACGACCATGGTTGGAAGGTAATAATTGCATCAAGAAAAGGCATAATAGACCAAGGTATGCTCAATGTAGATATTCGCCCTATAGCTGCAATAACGGTCGATGAAATGAAAAAAATAGGCGTTGATACTGCTGAAGCAGTAGTAACCTTATTATCTGATAAAGAAAATTATCAAATTTGTGAAATATGCTATGAACATTTTGGCACAAAAGACAAGGTGGTTCGATTAAACGATCGGGCTAATTTTGATCGGTTTCACGACCTTGGCGCCTTAATCGTTGAACCCACAACAGCTATAGTAAGCTTATTAGATCATCTGGTACGTTCCCCACAGGCCGC
>DTSC01000263.1 GCA_012965625.1 Flavobacteriales bacterium
ACCGTTACTCCAATTCCATCCAACACCTCAAATATTACAAGGACTTTGACCTTCACACCAGTTACTATGGGACCTGATCAGCTAAATGGAGACTTCCTAATTAACAATGCTTCCATGGATATAAATATTATAAATTATACCATCCCCTTTAACAATACAGAAATCTGGGAACTCATCAACCAATCTGCAATTTCACATCCATTTCACATTCATGATGTGCAATTCTACATTTTGAGTAGAAATGGCGTGGCTGCACCAATTAATGAACAAGGCAGAAAGGATGTGGTTTTAGTAAAACCTCAGGAAACCGTTCGCTTTATTGCAAAATTTGAAGATTTCTATAATGACACATTGCCGTATATGTATCATTGTCATCTGCTCCCACATGAAGATGGAGGCATGATGGGGCAATTTATTGTTGAAAACCCTGTTATAACAGGATATTCTTTATCTGATAATGATTTTACCATCCACCCTAATCCAACAGATGGGGCAATTCATATAACATCCAAAAAAGATTTTCCTATAGAAAAAATAGAGCTTTTTAATGCATTGGGTCAACTATTGCAAACGAATAGATTGGCATACATTCAGGATTACAAACTATTCACCAATAATTTCCAAAGTGGCGTATTTATCATTAAAATATATTCTGGAAAAAATATTATAACGAAGAATATAATTGTCCACTAAGATAGCATTGTACCTGAAAACAATGTCTAAGTTGCATGGCAACTAATAAAGGCTGAGGTCATGATTAATATTGCTTCCCACATCATTTAGCTTTATGCCCAACTAATGAGGCAGCCTATCTCTTAATGCCCCATAAGTGAATGTGCCCAAAACAGCACTAAGAATCACAACGATAAAGACAGAGACCCCATTTCCAACTAAAGTAAACATAGGGCCCGGACAAGCACCAGATAGTGCCCAGCCAAAACCAAAAACAATTCCCCCAAGCAAATAACGATAAAAACCAACATCCTTCTTTTTGAAAGCAATTGGAATGCCTTCTGAAGATTTCATTCCATATCTCTTTACCAGTTGCGTTAGAATTATACCCACCAATAAAGCTGAGCCAATTATGCCATACATATGAAAAGACTGGAAACGAAACATCTCTTGTATCCGAAACCAGGAAATTGCCTCTGACTTTGTCATGATTATACCAAACAATATTCCGATAATAAGATATTTTATTAATTTCATTTACATTAAAGATTAAAGATTAAAGGGAAAATTAAAAATGTCATTATCAAACCCCCAATAAAGAATCCAATGACAGCAATTAAAGAAGGAAGCTGTAAGTTGGATAAGCCACTTATCGCATGTCCTGAAGTACATCCACCAGCCCATAGAGATCCAAAACCTACCAAAAATCCACCTACAACCAATACAAGAATCCCTTTAAATGTCATAAGACTTTCCCAAGAGAACAAATTCTCTGGCACAAAGCTTCCATTAAAAGATATCCCCAAAGCCTCCAAGTCGTTAATCGTTGCTGCTGATATCTGAATATTGGCCACATCAATAAGGTAAGCAGAAGCAATATACCCTCCAATAACAGCACCAATGACAAATACCAAATTCCATATTTGACTTTTCCAGTCAAAATCAAAGAGTGAGATTATTTTTCCAGCACCTCCAATAGCACATACGCTTCTAAGAGTGCTGCTTACACCAAATTCCCCTCCTGCCCATAAAAGCAAAAACATTACTATGGCAATTAATGGGCCAGATAGAAACCATGGCCATGGCTGCATTAATATTTCATTCATGGCTTTCCTTTTTTAATAATATTCCAATAAAACTTCTGATTTTTACCTGATGGTGTTGCATGCATTTCTTCGAAACTTTCAACAACTATAAATTCAGGGGCGAATAGGTCTGAGATACTTTGATTGTCGTGTTGACAAACATCAAGCCCACTGCATTTTTTGGGGCCATCATTCTTTGAAAAAGTAGCAAAAATTGCATAGCCCGACTCCTTAAGATATTTATACAATATTTCTTTATATCGTTCTTGTTCTTCATTTGTTTTTAGAAAATGAAATACTGCTCTATCATGCCAAACCATGTACTCATATTCAGCTTCAAAATCTAAAATGTTCATAATATGCCATTTGACTTTGTTGGATCTTTCGCCCAAATTATTCATGCTTGATTTAACTGCTAATTGAGATATCTCAATTACAGAGATATCAGTATAACCATCCTGTATCAAACAGCTTGGCAAATTACTGCTACCTGTACCAACATCCACAATTGGAGCATCATGGTCCATTACATACTTCTCTATAAGCTTTCTGCTTGTATCAGGACTATTTTGATACCAACTAACTTTATTCGTGTCTTTGGTTCCATAAACAAAATCCCAATGTTTAGCTAAATCAATCATGGTTATAAAGTACTTGGACAAACATATTCAGTTAATGGCATGGAGGTCTTTTTTATCGCATTAAATCCTCCAGCTACATCAATAAAGTTGCTTATGCCTCTTGTTTTAAGTATGGAAGCTGCAATCATCGACCGGTAACCTCCTGCACAGTGTATATAAAACAAATCATCTTTTGGCATTTCTGATAAAAAGTCGTTTAAGCTGCTCAATGGGGTATTGTGTGCACCAACAATATGCTCTGATAAATATTCAGAATTCTTGCGAACATCAAAGATTCTCTCTTTCGTTTCTTCATAAGCCTCCATCAAATCCTCAGCACCATTTGATATAATGTTTTCCAACTCTTTTCCCGCATTTTCCCAAGCTTCAACTCCACCTAGTAAATAACCTTGCGTATTATCAAATCCTACGCGTGACAAACGCGTAATGGCTTCTTCCTCTCTGCCATCAGGAACAACGAGAATAATTGCTTGTTGAACATCTTTGATTAACTCTCCCACCCAAGGTGCAAAACTGCCATCCAATCCAATAAAAATACTATTTGGTATATGCCCAGCAGCAAAATTACCAGGTGATCTAACATCCAATACGATTGCGTCTGTTTCATTCACCATGGCCTCAAGCACATCAGGACTTAATGGTTTTAGTCCTTTGGCTAAAACTTTATCAATGCTCTCATATCCCTCTTTATTCATTTTTACATTTAATGGGAAATAGCTAGGAGGAGGAAGTAGTCCTTCAGTTACCTCTCTAACAAATTCTTCTTTAGTCATATCGGCACGAAGAGCATAATTCATCTTCTTCTGATTACCTAAAGAATCTACTGTTTCTTTCATCATCTTTTTACCACATGCACTACCGGCACCATGAGCAGGATAAACTAATATTTCATCTGGCAATGGCATAATCTTATTTCGCAAACTATCATATAAAATTCCTGCCAAATCTTCCTGTGTCATATCGTCGGCTTTTTGTGCCAAGTCAGGCCTTCCAACATCTCCCAAAAACAAGGTGTCTCCTGAAAAAATCGCTATTTCCTTCCTGTTTTCGTCAAGCAATAGATAGGTAGTGCTTTCCATAGTATGTCCAGGGGTATGCAAAACCTTTATGGTTAGTTTGCCAACCCTGAATTCCTCATCGTCTTTTGCAATGTGAGCATCAAAACTCGGATTAGCTCCAGGACCATATATAATTGGTGCACCTGTTTTCTCTGATAGGGTTATGTGACCACTAACAAAATCTGCATGAAAGTGAGTTTCAAATATATATTTGATCTTTACACCATCTGCTTCTGCTTTATTAATATAAGGCGATACCTCCCGAAGAGGGTCAATAATTGCTGCTTCGCCACCACTTTGTATATAATATGCACCTTGTGCTAAACATCCTGTATAAATTTGTTCTACCATCATAATATTATTTTTTGATTATAGTTTATTTCTTAACGATTCAAAAACATACTCCCTATTGTTAGCGTTTTGATTAGATTGAATAAAATCTACTGCATCCTTTGTTGTTAGTTCAAAACGAATAAATGCATGTTCATCTTGCAGCCCATTCTTGGAAAGAATATCTCTTACCGGACCTTTTACATCTGTCATTATAAAATTAACATCTGAAGCTTTTAATAATCTGTTTAAATCATACAGCATATATACTGCACTTGAATCAAGATAATTTATAACACTGGCTTCTAAAATAACATGATTGATGTTTTTGCAAATACTCAGTTTTTTTAAAACGAATTTTTTTAATGCCTCTGCATTTGCATAAAAAAGCTGTGCATCAAATCTGAAGATTAAAATATCATCATATGTTTTAAGGTTATTAAATCGATTGTTATTCCTGTATTCAGTACTATTTGGTACTTGACCAAGTTCTGCTATATGAGGATATGAAGCTTTATACATTACCAGAATAATAGAAAAAACCACTCCCACTCCAATACCTGCCTCTACCCCCCAAATTAATGTGGAAATTGCTGTTATTATAAATGCACTAAAGTCCAGTTTATCCTTCTTCCACAAATGTTGGGCTTCTTTAACATTTATTAAGCTGAAAACTGCCACCACAATTATTCCTCCCAAAACTGCATTAGGCAAATAATAGAAGTATTCTGTCAAATAAAGCAAGGTAAGGATCACTATACCAGCACTAATTATGGACGAAACTCCTGTTTTACTTCCAAGCTGATCATTTACAGCTGTCCTAGAAAATCCACCTGAAATAGGAAAGGATTGAAAAAATGCACCTCCAACATTTGAGGCACCTAATGCTATTAATTCTTGATTTGCTACTACTTCGTAATTATTGTGTTTCCTCTGAATAGCTTTTGCAACGGTATAGGATTCCATAAAACTCACTAATGCTATAGTAAAAGCGATAGGAAGTAATTGTTGAAACCTCGAAAAGGTTAAGGCTGGTATTTCAAAAGATGGAAATCCACTTGGCACATCTCTAATGATCTCTACCCCCAAATCATGCAATCCAAACACGCTCACTGCACCAGCACCTAAAAACACAACAATAAGTGGCGAAGGTATTTGCTTATTGAAACGCCTAATCGCAAGAATTAATAAAATTGTCGTAGCCCCAATCAATAAGGTAATGCCATTTATATCTGCAGCGTTTAAATATACGTTGTGAATTATTTCATGCACTTTCCCTCTTGAGACATCAAGCCCCAATATATGTTTTAGCTGACTAAAGGCAATGATAATGGCTGCAGCAGTAGTAAACCCTGCCATCACAGGATGTGATAAGAAGTTAACAAGAAAGCCCAATTTCAAAACACCCAGAAGAATTTGTATTAAACCGACTATTAAAGCCAGAAGTATTGCAAGCATAATAAATTCGTTGGTTCCAATATTGGCCATTGCACTAATACCACTTGCAGCCAATAAAGACACTAAGGCTACGGGCCCAACAGAAACATGCCTGGAGGAACCAAGAAGAGCATATATAATCAAAGGAATTGTAGAAGCGTATAAGCCATGAATAGGTGGCAACCCAACTAGCATAGCATATGCCATTCCCTGAGGCACAATCATCACACCTATAGTTAATCCTGCAAAGAAGTCATCTTTGAATTTTAACTTATTATAGGTTTTTAACCAATTAACTATGGGGAATAATTGCCTCATTATTGTTTTATAATAAAATCATTTTATCTTATTTACTATAGCCTTACACCAAATCACAGTTTTCCATACAATCGAAAATTTTCAAAATATGTCTGTCGGCTATCTTATAATAAACCTGCTTGCCAATTTTATCGGATACAAGAATTCCATTATCTTTCATTTTTGCTAAATGATGAGACATCATTGAGCTTTCACACACTACCCCAATCCTGCTACAAATAGTGCTAACATCTAATGGTTCCTGGGCTTCCAGAACTGATAAAATTTCTAGCTTGACCGGATGAGAAATTGTTTTCAATAAGTTTGCTACCGATTTTAGTTTTTCAACGGATAATTTTCTTTTTACTGGTTCCATATTGCAAATATATGAATATTTTATCATATGTTAATATATAATGTTAAAATTATTATTGTTTTCATATTAGCTATCTATCCAAATCCTGGTTAATGATGGTCTTACCAAGGGTGGGTTTTATCCTTTGGACATGCCTAAATCCACAAGCAAATTAAAATAATGACATCTTTAACACCAAATAATGAATTAGCATTTAGTGAAATCACGAACAGCCCATATGCTAATATTCAAGATGCTTTTGGTCTTGGAATTAGGTTTAAAATATAATTAACTATTTTATTTGATGCTGCCATGTCCGATGCATGCCAGAAGAACATTATTTACAATCTGCAAACCAGACCATAGAAGCTATAGATAGTTCTTCTCTGACCTTTTATTACTTTTGGGCGAAAATGCAAGGAGAGTAGAAGCAATTGGAACATCCGCCACAGCAGACATAATTACCATTAGCATGATAAACAAGGCAAATAGAATAACCTTGAAAAGAATACAATTTATAAAATTACTGGTGTTCTTTTTTATGCTTTCAATAGGCTTCATCATTGGTGAAACATTATTTTCACTAATGGTAGAAACTGATGCCGACAACAATGTTTGGTATCGATCCAGATTATTAAGGCCTTATCATGCTCCGGTTATGGCCACAAAAAAAAATGTAGACGAATATCTGGCATCAACTAATTCATTTTGCATATATGATCCACTTCTAGGCTGGTGCAACAACCCAAGTTTTAGAAGTGAAGATGGTAATTATTGTCACGATATGCATGGAATAAGAACAGCCGATAGCATAAACTACACTATAAACAAAGAGCCAAATACTCTAAGAATTGCCTTGCTTGGAGATTCTTACATTTATGGGGCTGAAGTTAATTTTGAAAATACCATAGGTTGCTTCTTGGAAAAGATCCTAAGAGAAAACAATATTGATGCAGAAGTGCTAAATTTCGGTGTAGGAGCTTATGGAATTGACCAGGCATATTTATGTTGGGAAAAAACTGCGTATAAATTTGAACCTGATATTGTAATTTTTGGATTCCAGCCAGAAAATGTAGCAAGGAATGTCAACCTAATTAGGGCTTTATATAGTAAAAAAGAAGCCTTGCCCTTTTTTAAACCTAGATTTGTTCTCGATGGTAAAACAATCACATTAATCAATGCACCTACTCCGATACCTGATTCGCTTCCAGCTAAATTAAAAAACATGGCAGCATGGAATTTATCAAAGCACGAAACCTTTTATAATCCAGATGACTACATGGATTCTTTCTGGCTGAAAAGTAAAATTGTATCCTATGGGTTAGATTTGCTAGCCGAAAACAGGTTTAACATATACGAAAATGAAAGACCCTTTTATTCTTTAGAAAATGAGCCTTCAAACTTAACATTGAAAATTATCGATCGTTTAAGAAGAGAGGTTCAGGCCAATGGTGCAGATTTCTTTATTATGCATATACCAAGAAATTTAGACATTAATGTTTTGCTTAATGACGAGAGCTTGTCATATGAATATTTGTATAAGCAATTGATGTCGGAAAATAATGTTATTCATCCTGAGAGCGAATTAATAAAAGCTGCTAAACTACATTCAACCAATAGCCTTTACGCTCCTAGTCAGCATTACTCAAAAAAGGGTAATTTTATAATTGCTACAGAAACAGCAAAAGTGATAATTAAAGCCCTTGCAGAGAAGAAAAAAATAAGAGAAAATGCCAGCTAATACTGGCTTAGAATAGAATTACAGGAAACATATATAAACAGACTTTACATCATGACAAAAAATATAATAACTGCAACTTGCTTCATAATGATTGCGACTATTTCTTTTGCACAAAACCAATACAAAGCCAGTATTTTTGACAGCCTGTCAAAGGAACCATTGATTGGAGCCACTCTTTTTTTGCATGGAACAACAAATGGCACCACATCTGACGCTAACGGCAAGGCTATTCTTACCAATATACCTGATGGCCAGCACAGAATTATGATTTCTTATATTGGCTATAAGACAACAACATTGAACCTTTCTTTCCCCTTAGAACAAGCTGAACCACATAAAATATTCATGTCGCTTTCCGAATCGCAAATGGAGGAAATAATAATTGAGGCCACAAGAGCCAACAAAACTGTTGCAAACCTACCTACCCGCACAGAGGTACTTACTGAGGAAATTGATGAAGCAGCTTCCATGGAACCAAGTAGAATCGCTCATTTAATAACCCATAGTACAGGCATTCAGGTTCAAACTACCTCTGCCACTTCCAATGGTGCAGTTGTCAGAATTCAAGGTCTTAACGGCCGATACACTCAAATACTTAAAGATGGATTTCCGCTATATGGGGGATTTTCAGGCAGCTTAGATGTCCTTCAAATCCCACCTTTGGACCTAAGACAGGTGGAATACATTAAAGGTTCGGCCTCTACCCTATATGGTGGTGGAGCCATTGGTGGCCTGATCAATTTGCTTACAAAAAAACCAACCCAGGACGAGACGCTTTTACATATCAACTTTTCCCATATCGGATCCAAAGATTTCAACGCATTCGTTTCCCGAAAATTCGGAAAATTCGGATTTACGAATCTTGCATCGCTTCATCTTCACTCTCCGTACGACCCTGACAAAGACGGCTATTCGGATGTTCCCGACATTTCTAAGTTCAACTTCAACCCAAAACTATTTTACTATCCGGACAATAAAACAGAAATTTATTTGGGCGCTACCATCACTGAAGAAAACCGAATGGGTGGTGATATGGACTTAATCGACAACCAACAAGTGGACAGCACACACTTTTATTTCGACAAGCAAAAAAGCAGTCGGTACACCTCGCAATTTTCTGCCAAACGATCCTTCTCATCATCCAGCAGCCTGACCCTGAAAAACAGCATAAGTTTGTTCGACAGGTTTATTCAGATCCGGGAGAATGCACTGGGAGCAATAACAAAATTTGGAGGAACCCAGCTGAACAGCTACAATGAGCTTAACTACAATTTAAATAAACCTGCCCATAATCTCAATATCGGGTTAAACGCTCTTACTGACAATTTTTCTGAGCAGGAAACAGATACCAACTTCCTGCGTAACCAGGAATACATTACACTTGGAGCTTACATCAATCATCTTTGGGACATCAATAAGAAGCTTGCTTTGGAAACTGGACTTCGCACGGACTACGTACAGGCAAATTCAGATAGTAGCGAAGGCAATGGTGAATTATTTGTTCTTCCCAGGTTAAGTGCCCTGTACAAGATGAATTCAAACTTTAGTATTCGCCTTGGCGGAGGGATGGGTTACCGTATGCCCACCATTTTCAACGAAGAAGCGGAACCCTTTGGCTACAAGGGCATACGGCCAATTGATTTTGAGAATGTAAAAGCCGAGCGCTCTTACGGTGGAAATATCGATTTTAAATACCAATCCACCTTCAATTCTGAAAATGCACTGTTTACATTCAACCAAATGTTTTTTTACAACCTGATAGACAACCCAATTCTTTTGGATACTACTGGAATACGTGAATATTCCAATACAGGCGACTTCCTGAACAGCAGGGGTTTTGAATCACAGATCAAACTAACCCTATGGAAATTCACTTGGTTCTTTGGGTATACCTATACAGAAGCCTTTCTTCAAGCAGGGGATTTAACAAAAGACCTGTTGTTAACACCCATGCATAGCATTAAAGGAGACCTGCTCTTTGTTGAAGACAATAAATGGAGGATCGGCTGGGACTACGAATACAAATCAGAGCAATTTCTATCCAAAGATTTAAAATCACGT
>DTSC01000264.1 GCA_012965625.1 Flavobacteriales bacterium
AAGAAAGTTGTATTGGCATATAGCGGTGGGTTAGACACATCAGTTATTTTGAAATGGCTTGTTAATGCCGACTATGAGGTGATTTGTTTTGTTGGTAATGTTGGGCAGAGAGAAGATTTTAAAGCCATAGAGAAAAAGGCAATGGCTACCGGCGCAACCAAAGTATATGTAGAAGATCTTAGGCACGATTTTGTCGTCAATTATATTTTCCCCGCACTAAAGGGAAATGCACTGTATGAGGGCCGGTATTATTTGGGAACATCACTTGCGAGGCCCTTGTTAAGCAGACGGCATATTGAAATAGCAAAGCTGGAGGGTGCCGAATATGTTTCCCATGGGTCTACTGGTAAGGGAAATGACCAGGTGAGATTTGAGCTGTGCTATTATGCGTTAAACCCCAAAATTAAAGTAATTGCTCCCTGGAAAGACCCTGAGTTCATCATTCAGTTCAAGGGACGAAACGACTTGTTGGATTATGCAAAGAAATGGGGAATTGAAGTAACGGCAACAAAAAAGAGATCTTATAGCGAGGATGAAAATTTGATGCATATTAGTCATGAAGCCGGGGAGCTGGAAGATCCAGCAAGCAGGCCTAAAGAGGATGTGTTTAGCTGGACCCAATCTTTACAGGAGGCTCCCGACAAAGAAACCCTTGTTGAAATTGAATTCAAAAATGGGATTCCCGTTTTGGTTAAAAATTTAGATGATGGGGTAGAAAAAGAGGACCCTCTGGAGTTGTTCATGTACCTTAATGAATTGGGAAATATCAATGGAATTGGACGGTTGGATATGGTGGAAAATAGGTTTATTGGAATTAAATCCCGCGGAATTTATGAAACACCTGGAGCAGAAATATTGTGGGAGGCCCACAGGGATCTTGAAGGCATAGCCATGGATAAGGAGGTCATGCATTTGCGGGATATGTTAATCCCAAAATTTGCGGAACTGATCTATAATGGATTTTGGTTTTCTCCTGAGATGGATTTTATCATGTGTGCTTTTGATAAAAGCCAGGAAGCAATTGATGGTTTAGTGCGTTTGGCTTTGTATAAGGGCAATGTTACAGCCGTTGGCAGGGAGTCACCGACTTCCTTATACGATCAGGATCTATCTAGCATGGAAGTAGAAGGCGGATTTGACGCGGTTGATGCAGAAGGGTTTATTAAAATAAATGCCATTAGATTAAAAGCACATCATATGGTATTACAAAAGAATCGGCCATATAAATGGCGCAGAAAAAGGACAGGTGAGTAAGCTTTGGCAAAAAAAATACGAATTGAACAAGACCATTGAGCAATATACGGTGGGTAAGGATTATTTGTGGGATGTATTTTTAGCTCCATTTGACTGTAAAGCATCAAAAGTTCATGCCACAATGTTGGGCAGAATTGGGATCCTATCAAAAGAGGAGGTTGAGAAACTCAATATAGAACTTGATAAAATACTTAAGACAATAGATGCAGGTAAGTTTACTATTCTCCCTGAGCAGGAAGATTGTCACACTGCAATTGAAGCCATATTAACAGATAGGTTGGGTGATTTAGGGAAGAAAATTCATACTGGCCGATCAAGAAATGACCAGGTTTTGACAGCAATGAGGTTGTATGTTAAGGAGGAGATGGGGATTTGCAAGAGACTGTGTGACGAGGTTATTGTATCCGTTGGGAAGTTTTCTAAAAAATACGGAGCAATTGTTTATCCGGGATATACGCACATGAGAAAGGCAATGCCTTCAACGTTTTTATTGTGGTCATCAAGTTTTGCAGATTCCATGCGGGACAATCAAATTCTATTTGAGGCCGTGTGGAAAATTGTAGACCAATCTCCATTGGGTACTGCAGCAGGCTATGGGGTTCCATTGGAGTTGGATCGAGAATTTACTGCAAAGGAAATGGGTTTTGCTCGTGTTCAGGAAAATGCGGTTTATGCGCAGCATAGCAGAGGGAAATTTGAGGGGGCGTTGTTGCATTATTTGTCACAGGTGATGTGGGACCTTAACCGATTGGCTTCTGACTTAATTTTATACAGCATGCCAGAATTTGGTTATATTGAATTGCCAGACAATTTTTGTACCGGGAGCTCCATTATGCCGCAGAAAAAGAACCCGGATGTACTGGAGCTTATGCGTGCTAAATTCCATGTTGTTTATTCCTATGAGCAACAAGTATTTCAGCTTGCAAGTGATTTGATGTCCGGATACAACAGGGATGTGCAGCTAACGAAGGGACCTGTTATTAAAGCCTTTGAAGAGGTGAAAAGCAGCCTGGAAATTGCCGTTTTATTGTTTAGGGAAATGAAGGTGAATAAAAACCACTGTGAACGGGCTATGAGTGATGAGTTGTTTGCTACTGAGCGAGTTTATGATCTGGTTAAAAAGGGGGTGCCTTTCAGGGAAGCCTATCAACAGGTATCGTCCTCTATCCATCCTTGAAACCCTGACCATTAAAGGTTGGAAGAGAATTGCAAAAAGGGGAAACTGATCTATGAAAAACTATGGGATGAAGAAGGCAACCCAACCAAAGACGAAACCTACTAACCCAAACCTAACCCTCTCTGGTTATATCAGAACTATGAAAAAAATAATATTCTTAATCGTATCACTATTTGTTTCTCCAGCTTTTTCGGACGCTCAGAATTTAGAACCCCTTAAAGCCGAAACT
>DTSC01000265.1 GCA_012965625.1 Flavobacteriales bacterium
GATCTCTGAGGTCCCTTCACCGATAGTACAAAGCTTAGAATCCCTATAAAACTTCTCTACAGGAAAATCCTTTGTATAGCCATAGCCGCCAAAAATCTGTACGGCATCATTTGCCACTCTCACCGCAACTTCAGAGGCATAATACTTAGCAATAGCTGATTCTTTTGTCATCACTTCACCTCTATTCTTTTTATCTGCAGCAGAGAACACAAGCAGCTCAGCCGCCTCAATCTCAGTTGCCATATCAGCAAGCTTAAAGGCAATTGCCTGAAACTCAGAAATCGGTTTACCGAACTGCTGCCTTTCTTTAGAATATTGTTTTGCTGCTTCATAGGCTCCTTTAGCAATTCCAAGACCTAAAGCAGCAATTGAAATTCTGCCGCCATCCAGGACCTTCATAGCCTGAATAAACCCTTCACCTACTTTACCAAGTATATTGTCTTTTGACACCCTGCAATTATCAAACAAAAGCTCTGTAGTTTCTGAAGCTCTCATACCCAGTTTGTTTTCCTTTCTTCCAGATGAAAACCCGGGTGTTCCTTTTTCAATCACAAAAGCAGTTACACCATGAGAGTCTCTTGCTTCACCTGTTCTAACCAATACAACTGAAAGATCGCTGCTTTTTCCATTAGTAATCCAGCATTTCACACCATTTATAATCCAAGCATCGCCATCTTGAACAGCAGTACATTTCATGTTCATGGCATCAGAACCAGTATTGGGTTCCGTAAGCCCCCAAGAGCCGATCCAACCACCCACAGCCAATTTTTTCAACCACTTTTGTTTCTGTTCTTCATCTCCAAATTGCAAAATATGCCCAACGCATAATGAATTATGCGCTGCCATAGACAAGCCTATAGAGCCACATACCTTTGAAAGCTCAACAATTGCAGTAACATATTCCATGTACCCATATCCGGAACCATCATATTCAGTTGGGACCAACACACCTAGAAGTCCTAGTTCACCCATCTTTTTAAAAACATCCACAGGAAATTCCTGGGATTCATCCCACTCCATCATCTTTGGCTTGATGTACTTCTTGGCAAATGCTCTTACAGTCTCTGCCACCATTTTCTGCTCTTCAGTCTGAGAAAAATCCATAAAATTTTGATGTATTTTGCTATTCTAAGGAGAAATAAGGTGCAATTTTACGATATAATTCATCATTAACCAAATCAGTATTCTTAATCTCAGAAACATCTTTATACAGACCGTGTTGATCTCTATAATTCACTATAGCATTGGCAATTCTCCATTTAATATAGGGGTGTTTTTTGAGGACCTCCGTCATTGCCTTATTTATATTAATCTGCTTTATCATCACAGGATCCAATTTCACGTGATCTTTTATCTTCATATAAAGTGAGTCTTCTATCCCATATACTTCCAGAATCTGCTCTTTTTTATAGAATCCGCCCATCCAATCCCTGTACTTAACAATCCTTTCAGACAATACAGGCCCTATTCCTTTTAGAGACTGGAGGTCTTTTATAGAGGCTGCATTGAGCTCAATATTGATATTGCCATTCCGATTTATATATTCTTTTATTGACACAAGACCTTTTTCAGCCCCAGAACCTCCTTCAATTAGGATAAAAGGTTCAAGCCTTTTGTAAAGTTTATCGTTTATAACCCGTAATTTTTTAAAGTCCTCTTTAGATTTAAATTTTCCTGCCTTTTTCATGTATTTTCTAATCCCACTAATCTGCCATTCTTTAAGTCCCATAGCTTCCCATCCTTCATCGCTTATCATATTGGGGTCAAATCCACTTATGGTTGGCTGTTCGGAGCGAGATTCCATTTGTTCAGGAACACCGCTGGCTTTTTCTTGAATTGAACCTGATTTTTTTTCTTTGGAAGTGAGTTCCTGATGACGATCAGCAAAACTCTCTAGATTTTCATCTGCAACCGCTACAGGGTCCGGATCATAATTCAAATAAACCAGCAGGCATAAGATGATGGCAAGTAAAACTATGATGCCATTACGTTCTCTTTTATTATATGAAAGAAAATCTTTGAAGGAGCTATTCATTCCAACAATAATTATTCAATAAACACATAATGAACTTATTCTTTAAAACCGCAATTTGCCCGAAAAGATGCAAAATGAAGAAGCTACTTATACTTCTTAATCTCTCCACTTTTAACCCTATTAATATAGGAGTTCAAGTCCTTTTTTACATTTGGTGCTAAAACATATAAGCCTATTATATTCGGAAAACACATGGCAAAAATCATGGCGTCTGAAAAATCAACTACTGAACCCAACGACATTGCAGCCCCAATAACAACAACTGTACAAAAGAGTATTTTATAGCTAATATCTGCTATCCTATTGTGGCCAAAAAGAAATTTCCAGGCTTTTATCCCATAATACGACCATGTGATCATCGTAGAGAATGCAAATAATATAACAGCCAGGGCCAGAATTAAAGGAAACCAGGTAATCACGCTTGAGAAGGCTTTTGATGTAAGGTCAATTCCACCTCCTGTTCCCAGGGGTTGCCATACTCCAGACGGATCAACCGTTCCAGTAATTACGATCACCAATGCCGTCATGGTACAAACGACAACTGTATCTATAAAAGGTTCCAGCAAAGCCACCAATCCTTCTGTAACTGGTTCATTGGTTTTAACCGCCGAATGGGCTATGGATGCAGATCCTATACCCGCCTCATTTGAAAAGGCTGCCCTCTTAAAACCCTGGATTAAAACACCCACAAAACCACCAGCAATTGCTACAGGAGAAAAGGCTCCAGTTATTATTTGGCTAAATGCCTGTGGAATATGTCCATAATTGCCAATAATAATTACAAGAGCCGCTAATACGTAAATTCCGCACATAAATGGTACAATCTTATCCGTGACCTTGGCAATGCTCTTTATTCCACCAATAATCACCACAGCTACCAAGAGAGCCATCACCAAACCAAATATCCAGCCCTGGCCATATATAAAACTCTCTGTGCCACCAGTAACAGCTTCAAATTGCTGAAATGCCTGATTTACCTGAAACATATTTCCACCACCAAAAGAGCCTCCTATACACATTACAGCAAAGAAAACAGCAAGCACTTTTCCCAATTTCCCCCAGCCCTTTTCAGCAAAACCCCTGCTAAGATAATACATGGGCCCACCAGAAAATGAACCATCCTTATTCTCAATTCTATACTTTACCCCTAACGTGCATTCTACAAATTTCGAGGACATGCCTAAAAGACCTGCCATAATCATCCAAAAAGTAGCGCCTGGACCCCCGAGGCTAATAGCAATGGCTACACCAGCGATATTCCCAAGACCTACGGTACCAGAAAGTGCTGCCGTTAATGCCTGAAAATGTGATACTTCCCCTTTGTCATTAGGGTTGGTATAAACACCTCGCACAATATCTATCGCCAATCTGAAACCTCTTAAATTTATAAATCGCATATAAATTGTAAAGATTATAGAACCGACTACCAGCCAAATTAGTACAAATGGAATTGAAATGGTATCGCTGAAATCGATTGTATAAAAAATGACACTTGATATAGCTTCAGTAGCAGGCGCTAACATTTCATTAATTTTGTCATCCAATGACCTCTCAGTTTCCTGAGCAAGTAATACTATTGGGGCTAATAAGGTTAACAATGTAGCGCTAATTCTTTTCATAGTTTGTAGAGGAATTTGTAAGGGTGCAAATGTATCTATTTTGAGTTTCTATTCTAAATCCCATATGGTGTTTCTTTTTTTTCTGATCTTAAAAAACGACTTATGCTCTAAAATAAAAGCCATAACAAGATATATAACCAAGGGTGAGCCAAAAGTTATAAAGGATAAATAAATAAAAAACATCCTGATCTTGGAAGTATTTATCCCCAACCTTTCTCCCCACCAGGCACACACGCCAAAGGCAAACTTTTCAAAATAAACTAAAATTTTCGCAATCATCTCAGCTTGAATTTAGTATTTGCTGTCCAATTGCGCAAGATAAACATTTTTTATGATCACAATAATTGTTTTTCAGCCAGAGCAATGCCTGACTATTTACAGCTGACAACAGTGGCATATTCAAGGATTTCCACTTTTTAGTTACTGTGTTATTCTCAGGTTTAATCTGACCAAAAAATGACATCGCTTTTGCAATAATCTGATAATCTTGGGTTTGTTGCCCATAAACAATCAAAAAAGGCAATACGGAATTGATGAGTATAGAATCAATAGATGCTTCTCCAAGACCTTTTACCTTTCTTTTAGATATTTTTCCAAAATGAAAATGAATCATCCAATATTTTGAGAGCGACACTTTAAACAGATCCTTTAAACTTTTTAGGTCATCACATGTAATTACCAATTCAAATAAGGCTCCCTTTTTATACAATAATGCGGATAATGAGGCCAACCTCATTGTTGGAAAGTTTCCCGGGCGCATTCTCAGAAACTTCCAAATGTGCTTATCCAGAGATTGAATCCCATACACCGTTTTAAGCGCATTATATCTTTCAGATAACCTTTTTGGGTACCCCTTAAGTAATTTATCATCCAAAAATCCCGCTTGTCCAAAAAGCAGTGCTTCAATTGATAGTAAATCATTTTTGTGATTGTTGACAATTTGGCAGGGTAAGGACCTGGCAAGCAATTCAAAGGGAAGTGCATTTGTTTTAAATCCAAAAGCGATTAAAAGAGATTGGTAAAAGGTTTGTTCCATTGAAGACAAATTGTTTTTCAAGGATTGTGAAATCTGTTTAACCTTGTAATCTATTCTTTCTTTAAATAAACGATGTATATAGCTGGTTATATGGCTTTTATGAAGATTAATTCTTTTAGTATTGGCTTCGCAGGGAATCCAGGAATCATTCGGATTTAGGTTCTTGTACATATTATATAATGATGGCTTGAATTTGTCTTTAATTTCAAGGGTTTCAATATTCAGCAACGCAGTATATTTATCACTATCATCATTATAAACAACGTGAAGTATGACACTTTTATAAGCATTATCTGTTGTATGGCCATGGTAAATCCAATCACTTGCATTATAATGGATCTCTACATTACCAGCCCAGGTAATATTGCCAATACGAACCCTGGCATTAAAGAAATCCGGACCTGAATCAAAATTTTGAGTACCCGGATAGATCAATTCAATTTGCTCACCAGAGCTAGTTCTATAAAACTGTTTTTCAAGTAGTTTATTCTTCCAAATATAATGGAGAAACGCTTCTCTCATTAGTGAGCAAAATAAAAATAATGGACTAAGTGATTTTTTACTTGTGAATTAAATTACACAAGTTCAGTCAAAGATAATAAACACATGCTATATTAATCACTATAATACTCTAATACTTTGTCGCTTGACAATGTATTGGAAAAGCCACCATCATGATATAAATTCTGCATGGTCACCATTTTAGTCATATCTGAAAATAGCATTACACAGTAGTCTGCACAATTACCTGCATCAGCATTTCCAAGGGGTGCTATATCTTGTGCATAATGGTAAAAGGAATTAAAGCCTTTGATGCCTCCACCAGCAGTCGTTAAGGTAGGGGATTGGGATATCGTATTAATTCGAACATTTTTCTCTTTACCATAGTAATATCCAAAGCTCCTAGCTATTGATTCTAAAACGGCTTTGGCATCTGCCATATCTTTATAACCGGGCATCGTACGCTGCGCAGCTATGTAAGATAATGCAATTACGGACCCCCATTCACTAATGGCATCCATTTTATACGCTACCTGCAATAGTTTATGAAATGACAAACCAGAAATATCAAGGGTTTTTAGAAAAAAATCATGGTTTAGGTCTGTATAAGGAAAGTCCTTTCTAACATTTGGTGACATTCCAATAGAATGCAATACAAAATCAATCTTGCCACCAAGAATCTCCATTGATTTTGCAAAAAGGTTCTCTAAATCTGTGAGACTAGTAGCATCTGCAGGAATCACCTCCGTATTACACTGTTTTGCAAGTTCATTAATCTTCCCAAGCCGCATAGCCACTGGCGCATTGGTTAAAACGATAGAAGCACCTTCCTCATGAGCTCTTACCGCAGTTTTCCAGGCTAGTGATTTCTCATCAAGAGCCCCAAAGATTATTCCTTTTTTGCCTTTTAATAATCCGTATGACATAGAAATTATTGTTGGTTAGTATTTGACCGACAAATATAAAAATGTTAGTCGTTTATTTCTAAATCATTTTCCATTTTACCAGTTTTTCCAAATAAATCCCTGAACTTATTGAATTCCTTCTTAAATGAGATACCAACTCCCTGAGTATAAGGAGAATAATTTGTAGTTAAATAGGAATCATTTGAACGGTTATAAACTTTTAGTCTTACATCGCTTTCCTTGGCTATTAAATATTCCAGCATAAAATCTCCAACAATATTGCTTGGATTTTGAGAAGTGGCAGCAGAATTATTGGCAACACTGCCATTCACAATTAAACGGCCATCAAAGAGCTGGGTAGATAGTGCAACCTCAACTTCTTCCCTGGTTATTTCATCCCCCGGCCGGTAATTGATTCCAATGTCGAAATCCTCACTGATTCTAGAAAGCCAATTGCTTAGCTGGTTTGAAAGCAGCTCGGTTGAATTGGCTCCTACTCCGCCAGATGCAGAAACTAAACTGTTATCTGAAGGTTGGAACTGGCCCAAGATAAGCAAAGAGAACATCTGCTTATTAATTTCCTCCTCTGTATTGAGCAACCATTGAACACTTGATTGCATTCCCTCCTCCAATCCCGGAAAATTAATATCAAACGCAATTTCAGGTTTCATCAGGCTCCCCTTCATCTTTAAAATACATGCTACTGGAATTCTTCCTTTATTCTGCTCATCAAGTGTTAGGTTATATAAGCTGGCATTAAGTGAATAGAGCGCTTTAATGTCAATGTTTGCTGAATAGGGATCACCTGTCCAGGTGATTGTACTGCCCTTTTCAATCTTAAATCTTTTGTTGATAATTTTTTGAAGGGTGAAAAGATAATCTCCTTCTGTGATCGTATAGGTTCCAAAGATATTAAACTCTCCATCCTTGCCAACATCCAATTGAAGATTTCCTTTCCCCTTGGCTTTGAGTACGTCTCCAATCATTTCATCAAAGATCAGTTGTACTTTTGCATTATCAGAGACCTCCAGGTTAATCTTAACCTGAGGCATCCCAATTTCTTCTTTCTTGTTATTTGCCGTAACATTTTCATAATCATTAGTGTCCTTGCCATTTATAAAGACGACGTAAGCATTGGAGGCCAATTCCTCACTATTTGAAAGCGGTATATTAACCTGTGTTCCTACACCTGAGGTACTATTTACCACTATGTCCATAGCGCCCAATGGTCCGGATATATGAATGTCGCCGGAGCCATAGGCCTGACCATAATAATAATTATTATCCACTACACGTGTATTAAGACTATGGAGGTTATTCTGTTTTATTTTAATATCAAATGCTATATTATGAAAATTCTCATGATTGATCCTTCCGGATACTAAACCAGTATTTCCTTTCATATCATTTAATGTAAGATTGTTAAAGGAAATTTTGTCTTTGGTAAATACAAATTCATTTGTGAAGGTGTATTTTGTATTCAAATAACCAATGGTAAAACCTGCCTTCTGCACTAAAACTTTACCAGTAAGCACCGGAGCCTTTAAAGTGCCCGTTAAGTGCAATTTTCCGCTTGCCGAACTTCTAGGGGCTATGCTAGAGAAGACCCTGGAAACAAAGGGTTCAAAAACCTCCAGCTTAAACTGGTTAAGAGCAAGTGATATATCTAAACCAGAGGATGCATTTGCGTCGGATGTATCAATATTATAAGTTCCGGAAAAATCAACTAATGTAAATTGATCTCTGGCCAGACTTCCAACCAAGTCAATAGACTTATGCCCACGCATCCATTTACTAACCAGGCTGAGTGAACCATATAGCTTATTATTTATTGAGAGATCATTGATCTTTAATCTTCCAGTAGCATGCAGCTCATCAAATAGGCCATAAAACTCAGCATTCCCATTGGCCACTCCATCAAAGGCAAGATCTTTATCCTTTTGCAAAATATTTAGCGCTGAAATATCAAAATTATCAAGGACAACATTAATGCCTTCCTCTAAATCTGGATTTGTGGATGATGAACCATTTACCTCAAATGACTGGATTGAATTATTTACCCTTAAATTTTTCACCGATAAATAATCGGGGTAATATTTAATCGTGTTTTCTCCTCTAATTACCCAGACTGAATCTGAGATTGTCAGGGCTGTAGAATCAATTGTGATGCGTATCTGCTGCTGGCCTTCCTCTAATTCAAAATTTAAAAGGCCAGAAATTACACCTTCATTATGCGGTGTCTTTCTGTTATCCCATTCTGAAATAAATCGAATCTGGTTATCCATTCCGGCTACTTCTATTTCAAGATTTTCTATGAGGAGATTTTTTTCTAAGCTTACTTTTTTAAATGCTGAACTCGTTATTAGTTCCAAATCAATGGTTGCAGAATCATTAGACACTTCTTTAACCCCTGAACTCCAATTTATGCCAGACATTTCCAAATCTTTATGCTTTACATATTTTGAGATAAAATTAATCTGAAGATCATTTTTTTCAGTATTGAAATGACCATAGGCTTCAGACTCATCAGCAATTATTAATTCCGGATAGATAATGGGTAATAGTTTTGTACCGTCTATAACATCAAAAGAGAAGCTGAAATCTTGGGGTACACCAGATAATCCAAAGGCTGCTCTTAAATCAGCAACATGCTCGGAATTTGGAAAGATTTTATCAAATAAGGATACTAAGGAGGCGGGAAGTTCGCCAAAATTAAACTCTCCATTTATATCTGCCTTAAGGAAGTCAGACTTCAGGGATATATGTCTATCTTTCTCCTTTTCAATTGCCTTTATGGCGATATCACCAATAGGATAATGTTCCAAACCTTTTTCAAGCTTATCATCACGATATTTTATATTAGACAGCACAATATCGCCCTCCATATTATCAATATCATCTCCAGAAAAATTTGACGCCATATTTATTGAGAATATTGGATTGGGAATTGTCGTGACAAAATTCAATTTAGCTAATTTGGCCTCATTTACTGAAGAATAAAAATTAAATAATGCAGGTGATCTTGAATTGTCAATCTCTCCATTAAAGACAAAATCTAAATTCTCTTCCTTTACTTCAAGCGATCCTTTAAACCTCCTATTTGCCAAATCACCCTTTAATTCAATATTGCGATAATAATAGTTATTAATATCAATGCCGGAAATCAATCCGTCAAGGTGCGCTTTAGCGGTTCCTTTGCCTAGCCCATCTCCTCTAATATTTAAATCAAACTCTGCTCTTCCCACATAATCTGCAACTCCTAGCATTTTTCCTACATCAAAGCTATGAGATGACAAGGCTCCTGCATATTTTATAGTATTTGTCATTGCGTCTCGTTTCAATAAGAGGTCTGAAGACAGATTCCCAAGGCCAGTATAAAAACGGCCATAGGCAACAAAATCGTAATAAAAGCCTGTAAAATCACCCTTAAATTTCATATCACCCATGCTGGCTATAAAATATGGCACATTCACCTTCTTTCCCTCTGAAAAGGGTGGCAATATCATACTTGCTATATCCATTTGGGTTGTCTCAAACTTTTTAACTCTAAATTGCATAAAGGTTTCCTCTAAC
>DTSC01000266.1 GCA_012965625.1 Flavobacteriales bacterium
ATCAAAATTCCCCTTGTTCCACAATTCTAAATAAAAACTATTGACTAATATTTCCTTATCCATTTTTTAAAAGTTTATTTAGGGAATCCAGTGCTGATCCGGAGATGATAGACTCTTTAGCCATTTCTATGCAATCAACTATTGATATGTTGGGCTTAACACAATGAATTGCCATCCCAGCATTTGCAGTAACAACCTCAATTTGAGCATCTGTTCCCTGGCCTTCTAATATTTTTACAAAAACTGTTGCTGCTGCTTCAATAGTAGAGCCACCATACAAATCTTCCAACTTTAATTGTCTCAATCCCAGATCATTTGGAGTTAAAAGAAACTCACCCTCATTAGTAATCATTTTGAAGTCAGCTGTTAGGGAAATTTCATCATAACCATCCAATGTATGTAAAATTACATACTGTTTTCCCGAAGTTTGGTACAAATAAGAATATAATCTGGCAAGCTCCAAGTTAAAAACACCAACAAGTTGATTTTTCGGACTTGAAGGGTTTACCATTGGGCCCAACATATTAAAGAAAGTTTTCACACCCATTTCCTTTCGTATAGGTGCTATGTTTTTCATTGCAGGATGGAATAATGGCGCATGAAGAAAGCAGATTCCGGCAGTCTCAATTTGTCTTTTTAGTTTATCTTCATCATTGGTAAATTCATAACCCAAGTGCTGAATTACATTTGATGAGCCACATGATGATGAGACACCATAATTACCATGTTTAGCAACCTTTATCCCTGCACCAGCTACTATAAAGGAAGAGATAGTAGATATATTAAATGTGTCCTTTCCATCACCTCCGGTGCCACAAAGATCTACTGTATCAAATTCCGACAGATCAATTTTTAAACACAATTCCAATAGCGCATCACGAAATCCCTCAAGCTCTTCTACGGTAATGCTCCTCATAATAAATACAGTAAGGAAAGATGCCAACTGGCTTGGATTATAGGTTCCCTTAGCTATGTTTACCAATAGTTCCTTTGCCTTTGATTTCGACAAAGTTTTATGATCAAATAAATATTCCAGCTCCTTTCTCATCAGGAAATTAACTTGCGATTCCTTTTATCTTTTTATGAGAAGTAATCAGTCCTCTGATCAATGCCGAGCTAAACCCTTGATGTTCCATTTCGTTTAATCCAGCAATTGTGCAACCCTGAGGCGTTGTAACCTTATCAATTTCTCTTTCAGGATGTTTTCCTGAACTTCGCAATAATGAGGCAGCTCCTTTAACAGTTTGCGCAGCTATCAACTGAGCTACATCGGCATCAAAACCTATTTCAATTCCACCCTGAGAGGCGGCCCTTATAAACCTCAACGCATATGCAATGCCACATGCTCCTAGCACTGTAGCAGCAGCCATTAACTCCTCATCAATTAGCACAACCTCTCCAAGGTTATTGAACAAGGATGTCACTCTCCTTTTCTCATTTTTCGAAGCATTGTTGCTTGCAATGCAGGTCATAGACTCCTGTATTGATATAGCTGTATTAGGCATAGCCCTAAACAAAGGAATTTTCTGTCCAATTATCTCCTGCATATCTTCAGAGCTTACACCAGAAACAACAGAAATCAAAAGCTGTTTTGGATTTAGTTCAGTTACTAATTCTTCTAGTATAGACTTGGCTTGCTTAGGTTGTACAGCTAATATTATAAAATCTGCATTTTTCACAGCAGTTTTGTTGTCATTACTTATTTTACAGCCCAACCGTTTAATGTTTTGGTCCTTATTAATATTTCTTTTGGTCAATAATATATCCAAAGGTTTAAACTTTCCGGATAGCTTCAAGCCTTCAGCAATGGCTATTCCTATATTACCCGCTCCGATGATAGTAATTTTTTCTCTTTTCATATTAATTTGTTTTATTTGTGTTTTAACCAATTAGATATCAGCTTTTCTCCATGCTCAGTCAAGATTGACTCAGGATGAAACTGAAGTCCTTTTAAATCATGTGTTTTGTGTGAAATAGCCAATATTTCACCTTCATCATCTACTGCGGTTACTTCAAGTGCATCAGGAAGACTTACCTTTTCCACTGCCCAGGAATGATACCTGCCAACAGAATAAGATTCTGGTAATTCTTCAAAAATGTAATCTTTAGCAATTATCCTCATATTGGCGGCCACTCCATGGTGTACCTTACTTAAATTGATAAGCTTTCCGCCTAAAACTTCTGCAATGGCCTGATGTCCCAGACAAACTCCTAATATTGGTTTTACACCCATGTATTGCTTTACCAATTCATTCAGTATACCTGCTTCAGAAGGTATCCCTGGACCAGGAGAAAGAACTATTCTATCATATGCTCCAATTGACGACAAGTCAATTTTGTCATTTCTAAAAACCGAAATATCATAGCCACCTATCTTTTCAATAATATGTACCAGGTTATAGGTAAATGAATCATAGTTATCCAGGACAAGAAGCTTCATTTTATAATCCATTTGCCATTTCTATTGCCATATTCAATGCAGATAGTTTATTCGTTACCTCATTAAGCTCATTCTCCTTTACCGACTCCGCCACAATTCCTGCACCAGCTTGATAAAACAAGGTATTTCCTTTACTTAAGAACGACCTTATCATGATCGCATGATTGAAGTCTCCATTAAACCCCATATAACCAATACCGCCACT
>DTSC01000267.1 GCA_012965625.1 Flavobacteriales bacterium
CTTGGATTGATCTGTTCAATGTAACAAGGTAACAAGATCAAAAACAACTACTCTTAGTGTCAGGAATTATGTAGTATTCATAAATACCATTTCCTCTGTGCCTTCTAATAACACTGAATTTTCCTGCAGGTGCTTTTCTTAAATCTCTAAGATTGGCACAATTAGCATCATCATCACAAACAAAAATCTAAACTAGAATTTCTGGAATTCTGGTCAATTTTCTCTGCGCATGTTCTTTGAATGTTCTTTGAAAACATGTACCTAATGAAGAAACATGTGTTAAAGAGCATTATATTATATATTTTATTTAATGGTTGTTTTTTGTGTATGCATTTAGGGCGTAATTACCGAAGCGAAATGTTTTGAAATTAACTAGTAATTATATCATAATTATATCACTAACCCTTTACTATGACAGGGTTTAGTGGAGTAGGGGCGGTGGTCTAGAATCCTTTTAATGGGCCTGGTTTTAGATTCTGGAGGTTTTTAAAAGAAATGTGGGTCAAACCACAGGAGAAACAGGAACTATTGCTTAATTCTAAGAATGAGAGGTTATTTTGAGGTAGGGTTTTGCACCAAGAACGTGTATAAGATTCTGAAGTCCATGATTACATACACAGATTCTGCAGTAAATACGAGATAAGATTCCCCAAAAGAGAAGTTCTGACAACAAACTAACAAAAACAACCTCCTATTATACTCATCAAAACACCCCAAATAGGGGGCATATTGTGCTATGTTCTGGAAAAACCAAGAAAAAACCCTAATTATACAAACCCAGTGATAGCTTGATACTTTTTTTTTAGGGGAAAAAATAAAACACACTCTAAAAATCCAGTGGTAGTATGGGCTTAGGTGGGTTCATGAGTCTTTATTAGGGAGCCTTGTATAGAGAGAAGGGAGAGTATACCCCGTAGGGGTACTCCCTCTATTACAAGACTTTTTTACAACAATTAACCTAAAGAGATAGTCCTTGTAAAACGCTTGACCCAGAATTGTTTCTGGTTAGGTCTTCTCCGAATTTCTTCCGCATAAAAAAAACATCTTTCCGCTTTTAGAATATTTACATCCTTGGCAACTGTCTTGGTTGCTGCACTGGCAACACCTTTACGCATAATGCCATCTACACTTACAGAAGGTATTGCAGTTGCAGAGTTAATTGCCCTTTGCAATATTCTAACAGCTTCCTTAGATTCATGAACCATACACATATCCAGATATTGTGTTTGGATGTTTTCTGACAACATACTTACATTTCCTGGTTTCCAAACAGATTCATATACTACATCCCTCATGATCTTCTTGGTAATCTTTTCCAGGCTATTTTGTGTTTGGTTGTTGCCTTTCACGGCTCTTAGCATCTGCAGGGTAACACCACCATTCGGAGTATCCGCATTTTTAAGTACTGCATCATAATTGGCTTCAAAATTTTTACGATCAGTACTCACGGGAGAAGAGGCCTTGGTCAGGAAGTTTGCGGATGAAAGATTAAATCTGATAATGCGAACTTATCGTGAAGATGAAATGGTTCAGGCAGCTCATAGAATTCGACCACTGCTGAATCCTGAAGAGAAAGAAATTTTCCTGATTTCAAATTTGCCGATAAAGGAATTGCCACCACAAAAATTACTTAAGCTGGATGATTTGGTTGGTGAGAATTCTGAGGATGCTGAGTTTCATGACTTGGCTGCTGCGGTTATTCAGGGATGTAGCGGGGTTTGGGCCGATTTAATTTGTAATCTGATTCAAATGAAGAATCCAGATTTTGAGAATTTTGTAGGGACAAGTTTGTTATTAGATATATATTATAACAAGGATGTCCCTACAAAACCGACGCTACGTTTTTCTCAAAAGACCTGCGCGCGCCGTTTGCAGAAAGTAGCTAGGGCAAAGGGTTGGCAGGTGGCAGAGGTTCGGGTTAAATACAAGAAAACTGCTAAGGTGAGGGTTTTTCATGATGGCAGAATAGACCTTGAAAAGATCCAGGAGATGTATTCTGAGTTGAAAGAATTTCAGGAAAATAGAAATACTAATAAATTAGGATAGAAAGGTCATTACTGTTTTATTGGGAAAAGCCTAATAGTCTACGCCAAAACGGTCTGGTTTTTTCTTCGATTTGTAGGCGTTGAGCTTCAATAGTATTTTGGCTGATGGCGTGTAATTGTTGCTCTTGATCTAATGCTTTTTGAAGTCTTTCAATTTGTTCATCACGGTTTTCAAGTTGGCTTTTAAACCATTTAATTTCTTCCTGGTAATTAAGTTCTGATGACGTTTGATGACGTTCTGATGACGTTTGATGACAAACGTCATCTACTGCTCTTCGTGCTAGTTCACTCAAAGTAACGGCTTCAGATTCAGCCATGTCAAAGAATTTCTGGTATAAGTCTTGATCAACTCGAATAGTGATTGTTTTGGCTTTCATTTTTATCTGCTGACATCCTGATGACGCTTGGTGACAAATGTCATCAGAGTAAACGTAATTAAATTGAGTTGGATTCATTTGTGTTTTTAGCGACACCATAATATCTAGTTGGATTAAGGTAAATGACAGCTTCCGTTATCATTTTGGTTTTGCTTTCCGCTTTATTTCATGCTTTTTGGAATTACTTGAGTAAGGTTAGTTATTCTCCTCAA
>DTSC01000268.1 GCA_012965625.1 Flavobacteriales bacterium
ATCATTGGTACTTTTGTGCCATCTTTTGATGAGTAAAAAATCTGGGTGCTCTCAAAGCCACTAGGGTCAAAATCTATTTTAGGACTTCTATATAATGTTGAGGTTCCTTCCGCAATAGCGTACTTGTATATATTGCCAGGAGTTGTGTAATTGGAAAAGGAAAAGTATAAATCTGTTTCTTCTTTTTTTGCACCAAAACCACCGGCACTTCCGATGCCAGGGAGCTGTACATCACGGACTTTATTCCCATCATAATCATATTGCATCACTTTGGAAACTGCGTCTACCATGTAATTGGTAAAAAAATACCCTCCCGCAGTTGAGATACTTAATACATGTTTCGTTTCAGGAATGAAATCCACCCAGTTTTCTGGGGTAGGTTTTGATGCATCCACAGTAACTATTTTTTTATTTGGTGCATCCAGGTTTGTAACGATATATAGCTTAGATCCTGAATTTTCAATAATATATGAATCACTATTGGTGTGATCCAGGATAGTAACAAATGGGCTGTCTTTTTTTATTAGATCTTTGATATATAATTTATTGCCAGAGGTTGAAACTGCTGCCGAGATAAGTAGATAACGATTGTCTTCTGTAACGTGTGCAGAAATGTACCGATGTTTCTCCTCTTGTGAACCTCCATAAATAAGCTCGTCTTCCGACTGTTGAGTGGCTAATTTATGATAAAATACTCTATGCTGGTCTGTTTTTGCAGACAGCTCACTCCCTTTTGGTTTTTCGTAGCTGGAATAATAGAATCCATCATTAGCTTTCCAGGAAAGCCCACTAAATTTGATGTCTACTAAAGTGTCTTCGATTATTTCTATTGTTTCTGCATTTATGACAAGCACTTTACGCCAGTCACTGCCCCCTTCAGAGATGCTATAGGCGGCAGTTTTCCCATCTTCAGAAAAACTCAGTGCGCCTAAAGAAGTGGTGCCATCTTCAGAAAAACTATTTGGATCTAAAAAAATCTGGGATGAGTCAGGATTTGCACCAGTTTTATATCTGTAAACTACATATTGGTTTTGAAGTCCATCATTTTTATAAAAATAGGTGTATTCACCTTCTTTAAACGGAGCTCCAATTTTTTCATAGTTCCACAACTTGGTCAAGCGGTTTTTGAAGTCCTCTCGAAAAGGAATTTGATCCAAATACCCAAAAGTTACTTTGTTTTGTTCTTTTACCCAGTTTTCCGTTTCTGCACTTAAGTCATCCTCTAGCCATCTGTAGGGGTCTTTTACATCAGTTCCAAAATAATTACTTATGGTGTCTCCTTTTTTGGTTTGGGGGTAATTTATGGATATTGGTCCTGTTTTGTCCTGGTTGTTTTCAGGAGCGTTATTACATGCTCCAAAGAGCAAAGTGAGCAAAGTAAAGAAGGCGGTGTTTTTCATCTTATTTTCGAATTATTGGGTTTCAAAAGTAATAATGTTCCGCACAATATAGAATTCTGCTAAAAAATCCCGCAATTTTTCTCCGTAGGAGTCCTTTCGACAGCAGCGGTGATTTATTGTTAATTCTTCATTAAGAAAAATTAAGGACTCTCTATTTATCTGTTTTAGTAAAGCAATAGAATAAGCTTATATTTGACTATGCTACGCCTAACCCTCATATGCTCCCTCTGCCTAAGTCTCACCATGGCCTCAGGGGTAAACCTCGACTCCCTATGGGGGGTGTGGAACGTTAAAAGCAATCCATAAAATAGCTTGGAATGGATATTTGTTTTCTCAACCCGACTCTGCGTTTTATTTTGCTGGACTGGAGTACAATTTGGCTGAAGCTACAGGCAATAAAAAATACATGGCAGCTGCTTTAAATATGCAAGGGGTATCATTTGCAATTAGAGACGATTATGCAAAAGCTATAGAGCATTATAACAGATGCTTAAAAATAGATGAGGAGCTAGGAAATAATAAAAGCATTGCTGCCTCTTTAAATAACATTGGAATTATTTATAAAGATCAGGGCGATTACGCTAAAGCCATAGATTATCACACTAGAGGCTTAAAAATATATGAGGAGCTGGGAAATAAAAGAGGCATTGCGAATTCTATGGGTAACATTGGAAGTATTTATAAAACGCAGGGCGATTACGCCAAAGCCATAGATTATTACACTAAAAGCTTAAAAATACAAGAGGATCTGGGAAATACAAGAGGAATTGCTGCCTGTTTAAATAACATTGGACTTATTTATCATAGTCAGGGCGATTACGCCAAAGCCAAAGACTATTACACTAGAACCTTAAAAATAGATGAGGAGCTGGGAGATAAACAAGGCATTACTGGCTCTTTGAATAACATTGGACTTATTTATCATAGTCAGGGCGATTATGCCAAAGCCATAGACTACTTCGCTAGAAGCTTAAATATAAAAGAGGAGATAGGACATAAAATAGGCATTGCTGCCTCTTTAAATAACATTGGAATTACTTATTCAGAGCAGGGCAACTTAGCCAAAGCAATCGAGAAAAGCACAAAAGCACTGAGCATTGCACAGGAAATAGGTCATGTTGATAGAATCAAACAGGCTTCTAATAATTTATGGAAAACCTATAAAAAGCTGGGAAAGCACAGCCAGGCCCTTGAGATGCACGAGCTGTACATAGAGATGCGCGACAGCA
>DTSC01000269.1 GCA_012965625.1 Flavobacteriales bacterium
ACAAGTAAGAATTGCAAAATTACGCCCTGGAGGCATGGGTAATTCGCCTTTATCACCAAAACCTTCGACATAGTCTCTATTAGCACTTAAAACATCACTCATAATTAACTCCCTTGCTATTAAGACATTATTGTTATCGATATGTTTCTGACCATTCCGATTATACGACACGTAATATGTAAAAAAATCTATTTTAGTTTAAAGACAATTAGATGAAAGTTTACAATTGGGCTAATTAGCTCGGTGATTTTAATCCACATACTATCGCCACTAAGTGACAAACAAGGTTGAGGCCTGCTTTAAAACGCTCCAACCGCGAGGCAGCCATCGTCCTAATCGCCCTTCCCTAATCTCTAGCGGGGGTCCCGGGGTCTCAGATGCTTTTATGGCCCCCGCCACGCCATTAATACGCCACCGAAAACACGACGCATCAAGCCCCTCAACTCCATTCCCGACCACGCCACTAACACTCGGTCACACCGTTCAAACAAAGCAACTACGCGCCTAGCGCAAGGCCGCTAAGAACCCCCAGCCCCTACTCACTCCAAACAACCCCGAGCAAAGCGCTTAGATTCTAGGCGCCGTGAACCAGGTGCTTAGCGGTGAAGGAAACCGGAGCTGCATAAGTTGTTGTTTAAAAAAACAACAACCATCGAATAGAAGCCCCTTCCCTACTCAGAATGATAGCCAATAGAGAGGGGGAAACGACCACAGTTTCAATCTGTTTTAACAGAACAATGTATCGGATATCTATGTGGCAAGGCAGCATGGATTACCTGATTTAGACACCTACTCTCCTAACACCGTTCTCATCATCTACCAAACACATTGGTATGACGCTAAAGAATTCATCAACCGTTAAAAATATCCATCAAGCAGCCTACTGAACATAAACAACCCGTTACCCCTCAATCAATTACCTCTTTATGTAATTAAGGGGGGGACAAGGGGGACAAACACTTAAAAATTTTCTCTGTAACCCCACGTAAATCAAGGCTCACAAATGAACTGAGGGGACAAGTGTATTTGCCCGATTCACTGTCCCCCAATGGATACGGATAATCCAGATTTCACCTACAGGATCTGCACATGCCATTAAATGAATACAAGACGAAGGAACAGTTTATAGCGGATTACCAATCGCTCTTTACTGAGCGTCAGTTCGACTGGTTTATCCGTCAACGAGCAAATAACGGACTGGATGAATCTGGAGCGCTGATGAAAATTTCGAACCGATGGTATGTCCACACCGACAAATTCACACAGTGGTTTTCATCACACACTGCATAACAGTTTTGTGCATCTACACGGTGGTACTAACAAGGATGTTATGAGTTACCAATGAGCCGGGTAGATGCCAATTATTCTAAACGAAAAGGGAACAATCATGAGATTAAAAAACGTAAGTAATAATTTCACAATAACTTATTCCAAACGGAAAAGGAGGCAATCATGTAATTAAAACTAGAGCAATACGTAAGTATTAAAAATAATTCTATTAAATCTAAAGGAAACATTTTAGTTATGAAAAACACCCTCGTTAAAACTTCAAATCCCCACATCAAAACTGCCAAATTAAAAATCGAAAATGCAATTCAAACTGCATCACGATGCGGCATAGACCCAAAGCTCATATTCGTCAGACTTATAGTAACTGCTACTTTAAATAAACAAGAATCTGATGAGAATAGATATTCCCATTTACCTCAACTGCTAGACGTTATTAGCGAACGATTTTATCTCGATGAAGAGCACGATATTTCACCTAATGCAGAACCCCAAATCAAATTATCTAGGGATCATCTTGATTTTCTAGCTTATGAGGCGTTACTGCAACTCCATGAGTCCATTTTGAATGGAACAATAAGTTTTCTGAAAGACCTCGATCTTACTGAAGACCAGATCTTCGAATTACTTATTCAAGCAGCTATTGAGTATGGGTACACGATCACCCACAACTCAAATCACCTGACGGCAATGCTTCTTGAGTCCATAAGTCAGGTCTTTGATATAGCGGGATCATGTCTATTTGAATGGGAGCCAGTAGAAGCTTAATACACTGATTGATATTGCAACGGTGATTGACCAGCTATTAGCTAGTCTGTCGCCGCTGCAATCAATCCACATATCGAAATTCACTTAATACCACCATATATAAGGAATAGATCACTATATGAAAATAACTGTTTTACACCCTGTTAATAAAATTCCACCAACCAAACGTTTTGACTCGAACGGGGAAGAAATTAAAGTTACTGCCTACCCAAAAATATTCGATTGGAAATGGAACATCATAAGTCTTGAAAATATTCACGACTACCATCACCTAAACCTTCATGGCTTTATCATTATTCGGGGGACACCAAACGCCAAAGCCCAATTAAACAAAGGATCAGTAGTTAACCGTGACAGTGATAATTTTACCGATCAAGGCTGCGACTGGTTAATGATTGATGTCGATAAATATGAAACTTCATGCGACAGAGATGGCGTCAACTTTTTTATTGAGAACGAACTGTCCAAAGAATTCCATGGGGTTGCTTGTTCCGTTCAATTTTCTTCCTCAGCGGGAATCCTGGTTAACAACCAGGCAATAAAATCTGGGCTGAACC
>DTSC01000270.1 GCA_012965625.1 Flavobacteriales bacterium
ACCATAGGTGGTGTTTATTCCGATACTCTTACTTCCGTCAGCACCTGCGATAGTGTGATTACCACTACTCTTACTATATTTCCTGTGTTTAACACACCACAGGCTCTGGAGATTTGTCAGGGCGACAGCATTATGCTGGAGGGAGCCTACCAAACCATAGGTGGTGTTTATTCCGATACTCTTACTTCCGTCAGCACCTGCGATAGTGTGATTACCACTACTCTTACTATATCTCCTGTATTTAACACACCACAGGCATTGGAGATTTGCCAGGGCGACAGCATTATGCTGGAGGGAGCGTATCAAACTACAGGTGGCATTTATTACGATACCCTTAGTGCAACAAGTACCTGCGACAGCGTGATTACCACTACCCTTTCTGTTGCTCCAGAAATCATTAGTCCGCAGGATTTGGAAATATGTCAGGGTGATAGCATTGCAATTGGTAATATATATGTCCATTTGCCTGGAAATTATTATGATACGCTGCAAGCTGTTTCTGGCTGTGACAGCATCATTGTAACCAACCTAACAATTGCAGCAAACTTGGTTCTTGACATAAGCAATGATGCTAGCATTGACATAGGTGAAAGCATAGACCTTGAAGTTTCAGGAGCCACATCGTATTTATGGAGTACCGGAGATACAAATAACCTCATAATAGTTAGCCCTCTTGAAACTACAACTTATTATGTAACGGGTACAAGCAGTATTGGATGCGAAGCAACTGCCGAAGTACTTGTAGAAGTTGTTTATCCATTTAACATATACGTACCCAATATATTTTCCACTACCAGCTTAAATCAAGATAATAAAAACCTCTATGTATTTGGCAATGGAGTTGAATCTATGAATTTTGTAATTTTTGATCGCTGGGGTGAAATAGTATTTAAATCAGAAAATATCAAGGAGTCGAATCGTGCAGATGGCTTATGCTGCAAGTATGGTTATGGATGGAATGGTAGATATAAAAATAATGGTAAAGAATTAAACACTGGAGTATTTTCCTACAAGCTTAGTGGGAGATTTACCAATGGAGAAAAATTCTTTGAAAAGGGAAATATTACATTGATTAGAAAGTAAGTAATTATTGATCCCCGTTCTCCTTTAATATCCGTTATGATTTATTTAAGCTCATTTAGAAAATAGAACCTCTATAAATTACAGGAATCTAAAGCCCTCCCAAGACCAAATACGTTCTTTTGAAACGTACATAATATGATTTTTTGTTATTGATATCAGCTTATACTTCTAGTAATTTTGAACGAAATGTTAGATATCATAGGTGTAAAAAGCTACGTCAAGGCTGTTTGTACCAGAGCTGTTCTGATGAAAACAGACAATATACAATTAGTTGTTTATTAGCGTGCAAATTGAACTATAAATCTAAAAAGAGAAATTAAAAAATGAAAATGAATACTAATTTAAGTTTCAAGTTTAAGGTATTTTTATTTGTATTGCTTGGCGCATTACTGAACTTAATCTTTGTTGTGAAACTTTTTGGCCAAAACTTAGTGCCTAATCCAAGCTTTGAAGATACTATCTATTGCCCGTCTAATAATAGCCAGATGGATGCGGTAATGAACTGGGACAGGCCTCCTGTAGTCAATATTAATAGTAGCACTTCTGATTATTATAATACCTGTAATTATATGCTCAGTGCTCCACATACAGGTGATGCCTATTGTGGTTTTATTACTTATCTGAACTTTTATCCTAACGCAAGGGAATACTTGCAAGTAAAGATGCTAAGCTCCTTAGATGCAGGTAAATGTTATAAAGCGGAAATGTGGCTAGCTCTCAGAAATGGATCAGGATACACAAACTCTGATGTAGGCATGTACTTTTCTCAAACTGCCCCACAAGTGCCCAATATCCTTGTGATTAATGCACAGCCACAGTTGTATTCCAGTCCATCAGAAATGAGCAATGATACTAGTTGGACAAAAATAGTGGGCACATTTGTGGCAAGTGGAGGTGAGGAATACCTTACCATTGGAGTTTTTGTGCCAGATCTTTCAATGACCATAAATAATTTAAGCACTGGTGGTATCGGAAGCTATTATTTTGTAGATGATGTAAGCCTGACAGCAGTGCCAGACAGCTTTACGAATTTTGAGATTGGGCAAGATACAACGATTTGCTCAACTGAAAATATTACAATTAGCGTAGGGAGCTCGTACAATTCTTATCGATGGGTGGAGCTCAACAACCAAACAAACACGCTATCGACCGGCCCTTCGGTTGTAGTTTCCCCAACAGCTTCAACATCCTACATCCTTTTTGCAGAAGATGCAAGCAGCTGTCCACATGTTATTTCTGTAGATACCATTACGATATCTGTAGCCCTGCCTCCCCCAACATCAGTCCAAACTACAATCTGTGATGGGGAAAGCATCCTTTTGGGAGGTGATTTTCAGGACCAGGCAGGCACCTATTTTGATACCCTCCTTACATTGGGAAATTGCGATAGTGTAATAATCACCAACCTTTCTGTATTACCCACAGCATCTGCAACCTATAATGTGTCGATCTGTGAGGGTGAAAGCCATTTTGCAGGCGGTGCATTGCAAACCAATACAGGAACCTATTATGATACCCTGATGGCATTAAACAACTGCGACAGCATCATCACAACCAATTTAATGGTAATACCAAAGCAAACTACCAACCTTAGTCAAACTATCTGCAGCAATGACAGCATTTTTGTCGGCGGTGATTTCCAGGACCAGGCCGGAACCTATTACGACACGCTTACTACAGATAATGGCTGCGATAGTATTATTATCACAGCTGTAACAATAACAGCAGCTCCTACCTTATGGACTACCAGCGACACCTCTCTCCTATCCGGAGACAATATAGTCTTGCAAGCAAATGGAGCTTTATCGTATTTATGGAGTACGGGTGCTGGAGGAAATTCAATTACGGTAAGTCCAAGTCAAACAACCACCTATATTGTTACGGGAACAGATAGCTTTGGATGTACATCAACTGCAGAAATTATCATATCCATTATTGCACCTTACAACGTATTCGTGCCCAATATTTTTTCACAAAGCAGCCTGAATAATGACAATAGCAGATTGCATGTTTTTGGTGCAGGCGTAGCTTCTTTGGACTTCAAAATTTTCGATCGTTGGGGTGAGCTGGTTTACGAAACCGCAGACAATACTTCAACCATAAGAAATGACGGACTTTGCTGTCGCTATGGAGATGGCTGGGACGGCTCTTTATTAGGAGGAGAGACCCCACTTAACAATACCAGCTTTGCTTATATCATAAAGGGTAATTATACCAATGGTGAGGCCTTTTTTGAATCTGGTAGCATTCTTATGATAAATAACAAACAATAATTTAAAGAATAAAGACAAGAATTTCAGAAACTGAATATCAGATTTAATTATTAATTAAACATCATGAAATCAATAATCACAATTTTAACATCAGTTCTTTTGTGCCAGGCTATAAACGCACAAACAACACTGATCCCCGATGCTAACTTTGAGCAGGCCTTGATTGACCTGGGTTATGATATGGGAGCCCCTGATGGTTCGGTACCTACGGCAAATATCAGCTCTGTTACTTATTTACAAGTTGCTAATAAAAACATAAGTGACTTAACAGGAATTGAAGATTTTGCAGCTTTAAGGGTATTAAACTGTCAATCTAATCAACTGACGAATTTGGATGTAAGTCAGAACACTGAATTAATTATGCTTAATTGTACTTCTAATCAACTTAAATGTCTAAATATTAAAAACACCAAATACCATTTACAGGAGTTTACTCTCAATAACAATCCTGATTTATCATGCATAGAAGTAGATGATGTGGTATTGGCAACAACAACTCTTTGGATATATATTGATTCCACTGCATCCTTCAGCACCAATTGCAACAATACATGCTCATCAACTACCACAGGAATGGCAGAACACAAAATTGTTGGCAAAACTGCTGAACACGGCCTTTCTTTAGACCTATACCCCAACCCCGTTACCAGCTCTCTTGTGGTTGAAACAGAAGAACCTTTAAAAATAAACCTTTACAACATGCAGGGGCAGCTGATATTGGATCAAGAGATCACTGCCACCTATACCCTTGACACCTCTGGCCTTCCAAAAGGAATTTACTTGCTAAAAGCAACAGATGAGCAAGGCAGCGTGTATTCACAAAAATTTATTAAAGAATAAAAAAAAGGATTTTAGAAACTAAATATCAGATATAACCATTATTTAAACATCATGAAAACCAACATACTAAATACTAAAAAATGGCTCGTGCTGGCTCTTATTACAGCAGGTATTTATCAAGATGCTCAATCCCAGGACCTGCACTTTTCGCAGTATTATAACACACCGCTGATTGTAAATCCTGCCCTTACAGGTTTATTTAATGGAAAGGTAAGAGGTATCGCTAATTACCGCGACCAATGGAGTAATGTAGCACCCTTTAAAACATACGGCCTCTCTGTGGATGCTGGCCTTATGAAGAAGAAAATGAACGATGCCTTTTTGGGGGCTGGCTTAAGTGTATATCAGGATGAAGCAGGAGATAGCAGGCTAAGCACTACCCAGGTAAATTTATCACTATCCAGCATAATAACCATTAATGATAATAATGCCATAGCTGCAGGAATCCAAGCTGGTCTTGTACAGAAAAATATCAAAAATGGCGATTTGCAATGGGGGACGCAATATGATAAGGGCAGCCATGCACCTAGCCTACCCTCTGGTGAACCTTCCACCTATGAAAATTCTATGTTTGGAGATTTCTCTCTTGGCCTGGCATGGAACTATGGAAAAAGTGAATCCAATATCGCTAAGAATAATCATTTTGGGGCCTCTGCAGGATTTGCCATTTATCACCTGAATGCACCCATGCAGGCATTTGATACAGAAAGGCTCCACAGGAATTTTGTAACCCATGCCAGATTAAACATTGGAATAAAGGGCACTCCCCTGGCCATTAATCCCTCATTACTCTATATGCAGCAAGGCCCCCTTAAAGAAATTAATGCAGGTGGACTCATCAGGTATATGATTGTTGAGGAGGCAAAATACACAAAGTTCCTAAAAGAAACGGCAATATACTTAGGTGCTTTTTACAGGGTTGGAGATGCCATAGTACCTGCATTTATGTTTGAATATGCAAATTATTCAATAGGTGTGAGCTATGACATAAACACCTCCAATTTAACAGATGCAACTGATGGCAAGGGTGGTGTGGAATTATCATTTCGCTATATAACGCCTAATCCATACAAATCTGGCAGAGGTTCTAAATATATACACAGATCACTATTATAATTGAATTGAGAATATGAAATTATCTAGGACATATATAATCCTCTTATTGATAATAAAGGTTATCGCTGGCGCTTATGGCCAGAACCTGATGAACAACAATTGGTTCTTTGGCACTAATGCTGGCATAAATTTTAACACCAGCCCTGCCCCTGCCGTTTCTATTGGTGGCTGGGCTTCAGTAGCACAGGAAGCATCCACTGCAGTATCAGATTCTATGACCGGAAACCTTCTTTTCTATACCAATAGTGACACTATTTACGATGCCAGCCACAGCCCCATGCCCAATGGCATGAACCTAGTGGGGGGTGGCCACTCTTCTAACCAAGGAGTCATCACTGTTCCTGATCCCGGCAACCCAGACAGGTATTATGTGTTTTCTGTAGGGAAAGGTGACCTTGAAGGGTCCTCACCTACTCCAGCAAATTGGATGCCCCCTTACGGAGGCCTGGCCTATCATGTAGTGGACATGACCTTGAATGGAGGCATGGGAGACCTGGCTTCCAAAGACAATATTTTATATTTAGCAGGACCAACCACTATGTTTGAGTCACGGGTAACTGCTGCCATACATGGCAATGGGCAAGATTACTGGATTATAGTTAGAAGAAATGATGGGACAGGTACCTGGAATTTCTATTCTTACCTGATAAATGCCAGCGGTGTGCAACCACCAGTAATATCAGCCGCCAGCCAAACAGGGGAGGGCTTTGGTGCAATGAAAGTTTCGCCAGATGGTACCAAAATTGCTATTGCTGGTAATAAGCTTTTTCCCTTTACCGGTATGTATGATCCACAATATGTTGAGGTCTTTTGTTTTAACAATCAAAATGGCAAGGCCTCACCTCAAGAAATCTATGCTGGTGGCACTATGTTCAATCTTGCAAATAGCTTTTCTCCAGACAGCAAGCTGCTATATTTTGTTGCCAATGGCCTTTCAGCAATGAACGGTCTCTATCAAATTGAGCTGGCAACAAATACTGTTACACAAATATCCACTTCTTCACCGATGGCAATGCAATTGGGTCTTGACGGAAGAATATATGCAAATGGTGGTGGTGGAAGCAATTCCATATCTCTTATAGATCAACCAAACATTATTGGTTCCGGATGTAATTTTATGCTTCAATCTATTCCTCTAGCGTCTGGGAAATGTTGGACTGGCATGTGTAATCTTATCAATGCCTATGAGGTTAGTGCTCAAATCACTGCTGATTTTACATCACTGGTGGCCGATCCCTGCGACAGCCTTACGGTAAGTTTTTTGGATGGTACTACCGGTCCTGCCGACCAATGGGAATGGACCATACTCAATGGTGTTGGCGATACTATTGACACCAGTAACTTGCAAAACCCCATTGTTGTTTTTGACTCTGCCGGAACCTATTCAGTGCAGCTGGTCAGCTATTTTGAATGCCTTGCAGACACCATGACTAAATCGGTCTCTGTTGGTAATGGCCCCCAACAAACTACTAATGGTTTTTACATCTGTAGTGGCGATAGCATTCAGCTGCCTGACGCCTCCTATACATCCACAGCTGGCACCTATTACGATACCTTAGTTTCCATGAATGGATGCGACAGTGTAATAATTACCAACCTCACCCTGGATGCCATATACCTTAGCATGGACACTACAATCTGTGAAGGGGCCAGCATCTTATTGGGCGGCACCTACCAAACGACAGGAGGCTTGTACTTTGACAGCCTTACAGCAGCAGGTGGCTGCGACAGCATTATAATCACCACCCTAAACGTAAACCAGGTTGACTCAACAAATATCATGGCCTCTATATGTGATGGCGACAGCCTTTTTCTTCAAGGGGCATATCAAACCAATGCTGGGGTGTATTACGATATACTCCCTGCTGCATCTGGATGCGATAGTGTAATAAGTACCAACCTCGCCCTGGATGGGGTTTCTATAAATAGGGATACAACCATCTGCGATGGTTCCACCATCTTCCTGGGAGGAGCCTACCAAAATACTGCTGGCACCTATTATGATACCATTTCTACATCTGGAAATTGCGATAGCATCATAATTACCAACCTTGAACTGTCTTCGGTATTCAATACTGCTCAAACAATAAATATCTGTAGCGGTGATACGGTATTAATAGGAAATATCGCTGTTTATTCAGCAGGAAATTATGAGGATACACTACAAACTGCTTTTGGCTGTGATAGTATTGTAAGTACAACGGTGGCTGTTTACAATCCCCCATCCATACAGCTCACCAACGATACAGCTATTCTGCTAGGAGATAATTTTAGCCTGTTTGCCTCTGGAGCCTCAACCTATATCTGGAGTACTGGCGATACTGGAAATACCATTAATGTAAGCCCCTCACAAACTACCACCTATTACGTTACGGCGATCAGTGCACAAGGATGTGTGAGTACAGGAATGGTGACAATAACTGTAATTGTTCAGTATAACAATACCTATGTGCCCAACATATTTGCTTTATCTAGCAACCAAGCAGAGCACAACAGGTTATATGTATATGGAAGCAATATTGAAACCTATAAATTTTTGATCTATGATCGTTGGGGAGAAGTAGTTTTTGAAACTTCTGATCTCTCTGCCTCCTTGCGACAGGATGGCCTCTGCTGCAGGTATGGCCCTGGTTGGGATGGCACCTATAACAATTCTGAAAAGCCAATAAATCATAATGTCTATGCTTATAAGCTCACGGGAACATTCAACAATGGAGAAGAATTTATTGATGCTGGAAATTTAACTTTATTAAAATGATATTAACATATATAAATCAGGGACTTCTATTCCTTCTTAATCTCAGCAATTAGAGGAAGACGATAATGCATTTATTGTTTCCCTGATTATAAGCCCAGATTTATCTGGGCTTTTTTATTATTCAATATACACTAACATGTACTAATTTTTGAAATGTACATATATGTATTTTATGTTTTTCTTTTAATGCTATCTATCAATATTTTTGGACAAAACCAAAACTAATACACATGAACAATATTAAGGATTTAAAAAACCCTGAACATAAAAACCAAACTAATATGGATTACAAAATAGCAAGATACTTTTTCAACCAATCTTCTGCAGAGGAAGAGGCTGAAGTATCAGAGATGATAGAAAACAACTTCTCAGACGAACAGATATATGTGCTTTATAAAAACGTACTGAACTTTATTGAGCAGAACTGCACAAATATAAGTGGGGAAAAGATTGATTTTGCATGGACCCTTTACAAAGAAAAGTTTTTTACAAAGCATTAAAACGGGAATAGCTACACACTAGCTTAGAGATTGACCTCTGTATAAAGAAAATATGTATTAAAAGACCTCGCTCAAAAAACAACAGATTAATGAGACAAAAACTACCCAATCGTTTTATCAAAACATCTATAATTATTGGATTGATATATGTTTCATCTATATCCATAGTATCAGCACAAAACAATATTGGGATAGGCACTATGCTTCCTGATCCAAGTGCACTCCTTCATCTCGATGCTACTGATAAGGGAATTTTAATTCCAAGGACAGATACTTCATTGATTATTGCTCCAGCCACAGGACTACTAATATACCACGAAACCAATAATACTTTTTATTATTATGATGGCTCAAAGTGGCAGCCCTTAGGAACTCCTGGTCCAGAAGGACCTACCGGACCTACCGGTGCTGATGGTATTAATGGTTTTGATGGTATCGATGGTGCTGATGGTATCGATGGTGCTGATGGAGTGACCGGGCCGCAAGGGACGACTGGAGCTGATGGTACAAATGGTATTGATGGTGCTACCGGTGCACAAGGAATTCAAGGACTGACAGGACTAACTGGTGCTGCCGGGGCTGATGGTATAAATGGTACAAATGGAATTGATGGGGCGGATGGAGCTACAGGAGCACAAGGAATTCAAGGAATTCAAGGACTGACAGGACTAACTGGTGCTAATGGAATAGATGGTGCTACTGGTGCTGATGGACTTAATGGGGCTGATGGTGTGGATGGGATAAATGGTATTGATGGTGCTACAGGTGCACAAGGACCTATGGGATTAACTGGTGCTACCGGCGCCCAGGGAATTCAAGGACCTACTGGTGCTACTGGTGCTGATGGAATAGATGGTGCTACTGGGGCTGATGGACTTAATGGGGCTGATGGTGTGGATGGGATAAATGGTATTGATGGTGCTACAGG